>NZ_DLSO01000038.1:0-3825 GCF_002500165.1 Gordonia sp. UBA7860
TGGTGGGCGTCTCATGAACAACTAGCCTTGCTGAGGTTGTCAAGGCCAATCTAACGGTCTCGGTGTCGCCACCCTCACCGAGGGACTTGCTGTCCGTACTCGGCGCGGCCTGAGTTCGTGGCTGTCGACCGTTTAGTAGAGTTTGCCTCCGCTGCGGGGCAGAGACCGCGTGTCGACACTTGTCGACGCGCAGCTGGCGGCGATCAAGATGGCTATCCTGCTGGCCGCCTTCTTGGCGCTGCTCGGACTTGTTGTCGCTCAACGACTTCCGGAAGTTCCCGGCGCCGAGTTGGGCAGCGAAGACCCGGCCGCGGTCGGAAAGTGATCACGTCTGACGGCTCATCTCAGGTGCCTTGAGACTCATCTCAGGTGTGGAGTGTGCGCCCGCGAAGTGATCAGTCGTTGCTCGAATCCGAAGGGTTCGATCCCGTTCCGTCGTAGCTGATCATCCCGTCGTGATCCTGTGGCTTGTCGTGCTTGAGCTTGTAGATGAGCCCAATCACGCCGGCAACGACGAGCAGCGTGAAGAAGATGAATCCCATGGCAATCTCCAGGGGGCTGCGACGATGTGCGCCGATCTGCGCACATCGTCGAGAATACTGCTCCGGGAGGTCAGGGGTTGACCCCGCGCGATGCCAGCCACACCTGTGGGTTGATCTTTTGTCCGCTCTTGTCCCAGACCTCGTAATGCAGGTGGGGGCCGGTGGACTGTCCACGATTGCCGACGGTGGCGATCGTCTGGCCGACGTGGACCTTCTGGCCTGCCTTGACGAAGCTCTCGTTCACGTGTCCGTAGACGCCGGTCGTGCCGTCGTCCTGGCGGACACGAACCCACATCCCGAAGCCCGACGCCGGGCCCGATTCGAGGACGGTGCCGTCGGTGACGGCGTGGATCGGGGTGCCGACGCGGTTGGCAATGTCGACGCCGTAGTGATGCGACCCCCACCGTGAGCCGTACCCGGAGGTCACGGTGCCGGAGGTGGGTGCAACGGCACGCTTTTTGCCCGGGACTTGTGCATTCGGGGGCAATGCGTTGCGGGTGAGTTCCTCTAGCTGGGGTGGAAGCGTGATGTTCTCCGGCAGCTTGATGTTCTCGGGCAACGCCACGGTTGGTGCCGCTGGCTTGGGAGCCGGATTTGCGGCAGCCTGCGCTGCGCCGACGGACCCGAGGCCGATCGCTCCGGTGATCGCTGCGAGAGTGGCGGTCTTCAGCTTGAAGGTGTGCGCATTGCTGGGAGCTGCGCGGTGCTGACCACGGCTGGCGCGAGGTTGCGAGTCAAGGACCGCGCGCGTTGCGGTCGGGATCGAGTCACGGTCGGTCAATCGGTGGTGAGGCACTGCAATACGTCCGCTCTGGGGTTGGTAACGCTTTGATATCGGAATGGACACGGCGAGACTATCAGACGCGGGACTGGGGCGACATGTCGCGTTTGTCGGAGAGGTTCAGATTCGGTCTCGTCGCAGTTCAAGGCGCCGTAGGGAGTCATGATGTCACTCGCGGTGTACGACGGGCAGTGACCGTCTCGCCACTCTGGAGGCCCCGCGCTCTGTGCGTATGTGGTCAACGCGCGCTGTCGTACTTCTGAGGCCTGTTCAGCACGCTGAATGTGGAGCCGGACACTGAACGCAGCGAAGCCATCGCGGCCGGGTCGCGACTCAGTCAGGTTCTTGACGATCTGGATCGGACGACAACCAGGGCGCCGGATGCTGCTGAACAACAATGGGGCTCGCGGCAGAAACGAACAACCCCTACTGAGTAGGGGTTTCGTGGTGCCCTCGGTGAGACTCGAACTCTAATGCAGGGCCGCAGCGACCTCGTCACTCTGGCGAGAACAGCTGCGCCTCTGCTGTTTTCACGTCAAGCGAGTTCAACGCACGTCATCGAGTCTCAGCGCAGCCTGTAGTCACACGGTCGTCAGTCGAACGGGTGGTAGCCGTCGTCTTTTCAGATGCGGCGGCCTCGCAACTGGTCGTAAGATGCTTTGTAAGTCTCGATTGCAGTGACTGCGCTGTCGGGGTCTCCGTCGAACAAGTTGTTCCGCACCGCGGGCCACGCTTCTGCATCGGCACGAGCTTCGTCGAGAATGTCGTCTAACGGGCTCCTCGACCCACGGAATCGCCATGTCGAACGTCCATACCACGATGCTCGACCCAGGAAACGGTCGTACTTCTTCGCAAACATGATCTTCTCGTGCTGCTGTAGTGCGCCTAGAAAACACTCGGCGCGGTCAAAGGCGTCCGCGTACTCGTCTTCATCTGAGAACTGGCGCTCGAAGGCCGGCTTAAGAACCTCGAACATCCAGTCGGATACAGGGGTATAGAGCTTTCCCCGCTTACCCTCGGTGCACGAGGCGAGCGCAGATTTCGCATCCAGCGACGGATCTTTGGTCACGCTGGCGAGGACCTGAGCGATCATCTTGTTGGCTTCGAATGGTCGATACGGCGCGACGATGTCGGCAAGTGAAAGCTTCTCGTCTCGGCTGTAGGTGCCGATTCTCGGCGCAACCAGAAGCGCCCTTAGGTTCTCCCACCGCCCGCTGCTCACTGCAGCGATCGCGACTGTCTCCGTGAGGCAAAGCGCGGGAAGGCGTCTGAGGTGGATCAGTGGCGTCAGCCCGGACTCGGGTTTCTCGCCGAACGCTGTGATGCTTCGCATCGCGGACACCCAGGGAGTCAGCGCGTCTGAGTCTGCATACCTCGCCGCGATGTGCGTCGACCAACAGAGAGGTTCAACGACCTCCCAGGCGTGCTGCGCCTGGCCAACGATCTCGACCAGCAAATCTGCATTGTTTCCGGTGCTTCCGGTTACTGGGAACCTTTCGGTGTTTGACAGTTCCGTCAGAACTCCGCGTGCTTCTTCGTTCACGACGTCATCGAGCTCGATTCGGCGGGAGGGGTCTAGAAGCAGGTTCTTGGTGAGTTCTTGGAACTGGCGCTGTCGGTCTTGTGATGACGCCTTTGCTACTGCCTCACGTGCGCTAATGACGGCGTTATGAATCGCCACGGGTTTGCTGGAGGCTCTGATGTGCCCGGGGTTGGATGGAGTCGGTTTGCTTGACTTTTGGTCACGACGTCCACGAAGGAGCCGTGTCCGTGCCCAAGCGTTATCCCGAAGAGTTCCGCCGCAAGGTGCTCGACCTGGTGGCCGCTGGCCGACCAATTGCGCAGATCGCAGCAGATCTGAATATCAGCGACCAGACGATCTACGGCTGGCGCACACAGGAGTTGATCGACACCGGCCAGCTACCCGGGCTCAACCGCGCTGAGCTGTCCGAGCTCAGCGCGGCCAATCGGCGCATCCGCGAGTTGGAAACTGAGGTGGCCGTCCTGAAAAGGGCACGTGAGCTGCTGCGGGGGCCGCACGACCCAAAAGGCGGTACGCGGCCATAGAAACCATGGCCGCAGAAGGACTGCCCGTCCAGGTGGCCTGCCGACTGTTGGAGGTCACCGAGTCGGGCTACTACGCATGGCGCAGCCGGGCGCCGTCGGCCCGGGAGGTCCGTCATGCGTGGGTGACCGAGCAGATCCGTGCTGTGCACATAGCCTCTCGGGGTACTTACGGCGCCCGCCGGGTTCACGCCGAACTTACCCTTGGGCTGGGGCTGCTGGTCGGCCATAACCAGGTCGAGATGTTGATGGCTCGCGCGAACCTCAAGGGGCTTCCGGGTACGCGTCGTGCCCGGCCCCGTCACGAGACACCCACGGCGACGGATCTGGTGGAACGGATGTTCACCCGTGATGCTCCGAATCGGTTGTGGGTCACTGATATCACTGAGCATCGCACATACGAAGGTAAGGTGTATTGGGGGGTGTCAGATGGTCTGT
>NZ_DLSO01000123.1:0-41515 GCF_002500165.1 Gordonia sp. UBA7860
GCGATCTTGAGCATCCGGCTCACCGTGGCCTGCCAGAGCGAGCCGTCGGGCGCGATGGTGCCGGTCAGTTCGAGTGGCTCGTCGACGGGTCCGTTGCCGACGTGCAGCGTGCGCACGCGGGCGCCCGTCGCGAAATCGGTGGCGATGTAGTCGATCGGCCCGACCTGCTGGATCGATCCCGGTCGATAGGGCCCGTAGCCGAGGCCGTGGATGAGTCCGTCGGCGCGGGAGAGTCGGGGCAGCGAAGCGAGGCGGTCGCCGTTCTCCCACACCCGGTGGCACTCCCCTGGGGACACGTCGATGCGTGTCGATCCGCCGACGAAGGGCGCGTCGGCAGGCACGCTCGGACCGCTGACCGCCATGGGCGGGTACTGGTAGCCGTAGGTGCTGGGGATGATGAGCGAGTTACCCCAGGCCATCGGCGAGTTCTCGGTGCCCTGTCCGGACCTGCCGAATGCGGGCATGCGGCACACCGTCGAGCCGGTGTTGCTGTCGTAGACGATCAACTGGGGTCGGGAGGCGTTGTCGACGATGGCAACCCATCCATCGCCACCGGGGCCGAAGTAGGTCGGCGTGGTGCCCGACCCCCAGGTCAACTGGCCGGGACGACGTGCGGCACCTCGGTCGTAGGCGCGACGCCACACCACCTCCGGTGTCCCGTCGACGCCTGCGCGCATCTCGTAGAGTGCGTGCGTCGAGATGACCGACACGCCCGACGCTCGCACGGAGAGGCCGTTTCCGAGATCTTCACCCGCGGGCAGATGCGTCGACCGCACACGCCGTGCGGCGTCGACCGTGCCGACGACGCCGTGCGTTGTCACGAACCACACGCGGCCCGCGAAGTCGGGAGCGAGTGCGGTGACAGCGTCGCCTGCGGGGATATGACCTTTCAGGTCAACGCGGTCATCGATGAAGAGTTGCCATCCCTGCGTCGAATGCCGATGTGCCACACGCAGAATCGCTCCGGACCCGTCGGCGACGACCACGCGGTCGCGGTCGTCGAGGTATCCGTACACACCACCGAGCAGTCCGCCCTTGGTCAACTGCTTGCGCGCGATAGGCGCGGCGGTCGTCGGGTCGAAGAGCGTCACCGTCGCCACCGCGACCTGCAGCGGCGCGATCCCGACGAACTGGGTGCACAGCGATACCGGCATGCCGTCGTGCCCCACAAACGTTGCGGCGCACGCGCCACCTGGAATCGACTACGCCGCGAGATGCGCCGTCCGACCCGGTCCTGCGAACGGAGTCGAGTCCGACGACCAGAGGTCGCCGTGCATCAGTGACGTTCCTACCGGGCCGAGTCCGGTCGCGGGAGCCGTCGAACCGTGTGTCGGTGGCGCTGCAGACGCAGATCCCCCGACGATTGCACCCGCGAGTATCGCGAAGACGACTGTCGATGCAGCGAGCAGGCGGATGAGGGCAGCACGAAACCCCGAGCGTAGCGATGGCACCGCGTCACTCTGACAGGTAGGCGACGATTGCGCCTGACATTCCCTCACGAGCGTCATCAAGGTTGCCGTAGGTACCCAATGTGTGCTCGGAGATGAGCCCACGCATCGCCCCCGGAATCAGCGCAGCCATCTGGCGGACCTTCCGCGGGTCGAGGTCGAGGTCGGCGAAGGCACGCAGGAACGCCGCGTCCCAGTTCGGCTTCCACGAAGCCAATTCGGCCGCGGTGAGGGGAAATTCGCGTTCCAATTCGACGTGTTCGCGCGGAAGCGCCGCGCGGAGCGTTTCGATGGCCCGCGCCTCCGGCGTCGTGAGTCCGTAGAACATCGCGTCGATCAGAGCGGACACCCTCTCTCGCAGCGTCCCGTCGGGTTTGACGTTGGCCGGAAGGTCGCCGCGTTGGTCCGCGGTGTGACGCAGGACCGCTGCCCACAGACCGTCGATGTCGCCGAACTGGTACTTGACCACACCCCACGTCGCACCGATCTCCCGCGCGATCCGATTACCCGAGACCGCTGTCGGATCACCCGTCGCCAACGCAGCGATTGCCGCACGGATCATGCTGTCCCGCGTGGCCTGACCACGCTTGTTCGCGCGCCGTGGGATGGTCGTCGCCTCGCTCATGACGATCGAGTCTAGCCACATATCGAGATTTTCACAGAATCCTCTTGCACTCTTTCACAGAGGGTTCTACGGTTCTTTGCATGGCACAGACCCCGCTGTCGATGGAACCGACCGGCTGGTTCCAGGTCGCCTGGTCGCACGAGATCGCGGTCGGCGACGTCCATCGCATGACCTACTTCTCCCGCGACATGGTCGCTTGGCGCTCGGCGTCGGGAAAGATCTCGGTGTTCGACGCCTACTGCGAGCACCTCGGCGCACATCTCGGGTATGGCGGTCGCGTCGAGGGCGAGAACCTGGTCTGCCCATTCCATGGGTGGCAGTGGAACGAGCAGGGTCGCAACGTCTGCATCCCGTACGAGAAGAGACCCAACAGGGGCAGGCGCATTCGCAGTTACCCTGCAGTCGAGCGCAACCATGCGGTGTGGATCTGGTTCGATACGGCCTCTCGCCCACCGTATTTCGAGGTACCCGACATGTTCACCGCATTCGGAGACGACCCATCCGACGCCGACAATTACTACGCACCCATTCCCGGCGGCACGCTGTTCCACGAGCGACTCGAGCTACATCCGCAGTACATCATGGAGAACGGCGTCGACTTCGCGCACTTCAAGTTCGTCCACGAGACGCCGTTCATGCCGGAGTTCACCCGGCACGATTTCGAAGGCCCGGTCTCCTACGTCGACTTCACCATCGCGTTCGAGGAGGGAGCCACCCTCGAATCAGCCTCGAGCGGGGTCTATTCCGTGAACGCGGGGCTCGGATGCTCCGTGACCAAGTCCTGGGGGATGGTCGAGAACCGCACGATGCCTGCGGTCACACCGGTCGACGAATCGACGTGCGACGTGCGGTT
Organism: Gordonia sp. UBA7860; assembly: GCF_002500165.1. Lineage (NCBI taxonomy): Bacteria > Bacillati > Actinomycetota > Actinomycetes > Mycobacteriales > Gordoniaceae > Gordonia > Gordonia sp. UBA7860. The sequence continues at coordinate 2,927 of NZ_DLSO01000123.1, forward strand.
CACGGTCTGGATCGGAAAGAAGCCGGGTGAAGAGGACGCCACCGAGTTGACCAAGTACGGCAAGGTGATGAGCGACCTGGTCATCGAGCAGTTCGACCGGGACGTCGAGATCTGGTCACATCAACGCTATTCCGATCCGCCGGCACTGTCTCAGCGAGAGTTCAAGGGCTTCACCGCATTACGCAACTGGGCTATCCAGTTCTACCCCGAGGGCGACTCGACCTACGGACGAGATCCGACCCGCCCGGAAAGCGGCGCCATCGTGCCGCTACACCCGTCGGCCACCGCCGCAACAGCCTGAGCACACCAGCTTCGCGAGCAACGTCCACACGAAAGGTCAGTCCATGAACAGTTCCCGCACGATTCGCGTATTCCAGGTTGCCACAGGCAATCTCGGCACCGAGATGATCGGCCGAATCACCTCCCATCCCGACCTCGAACTCGTCGGTCTGCACTGCTATACGCCCGACAAAATCGGACGCGACGTCGGCGAGATCGTGGGCATCGACGCCATGGGGATCAAGGCCACCGGTTCGGTCGAGGAGATCATCGCAGCACGGCCGGACGTCGTGACATTCCACGGCGTATTCCCCGACGAAGACCTCTAGGAAAAGGTGCTCGAAGCAGGCATCAACGTCGTGACCACCGCCGACTGGATCACCGGATATCACCGAGACACCAACTGGCAGCACCCTTCCGGACGCAAGGTCAGCGAGATCATCGAGGCCGCCTGTCAGCGGGGAGGGGCGTCGTTCTATGGCACTGGCATGAACCCGGGGCTGTGTCAGATCCTCGGCATCGTCCACAGCGCCGACGTCGCCGAGATCGAGAACGTCACCGTCACCGAATCGGTCGACGTCTCATGCCATCACTCCGTCGACACCTGGAAGGCCGTCGGATACGGTCTGCCGGTTGATGATCCGTCGATTCCGGAGTCACTCCACAAGTACACCGCGGTCTTCGCCGACTCCGTCTACCTCATGGCCGACGCATTCGGACTCGAGCTCGACGAGGTCAAGTACTCCTACGAGCTCGGCGCATGCACCAAGGACGTCGACCTCGGCTGGTACTTCCTACCCAAGGGATCATTGGGCGCCAACTACATCAAGTATCAGGGCATGGTCGACGGCGCATCGCGGATCGAAACACATCTCGAGTGGCAGATGACACCACACACCGATCCCGCGTGGGATATCAAGGCCTGCTACATCACCCAGATCACAGGCGATCCGAGTATCTACAGCAAGCACATGATCTTCCCAAAGGCCGGAATGGAACTGTCGAAGCCCGAGAACTTCGCCTCGATCGGTATGACCGTGACCGGCCTGCCCGCACTCAACTCGATCCGCTCGGTCGTCGAGGCGAGGCCTGGCATCATCACGAGCAACGACCTACCGCTGAGGGCATTCGCCGGACGATTCGCCGTGTGACATCACATATCGGCTGCGCCCGCGATATCGAGCGCAGGCCCGAGCCAGCGTCGAAGATAGACACGCAACTGCTCCGGCGTACGCGGCGGGTCCGAGGGGTACTGCAGAAATGACATCAGGACACGCAGCATGAATTCGGCGAGACCCTCGAGCTTTTCGTCGTCGATTCCCGCCTCGGTCCAGTCGATCGGGAAGCGTCGCAAGACAGACGCGCCGAATTCCATTGCACGAGAGGATGTTACACCACGGCTGAAGAGCTCGTTCTCGCCCACCTGAACGAGAAGTCCGATGTACGGTTCGTCGGGCAGCCGCCCCAACGTGTAGACGATGGCCTCGGCAAGGGCATCGCGCGGTTCGGTGATATCGGCGACGTGATCGGTGAGGCGGTCGAGGAACTGCGTGGCACCTGCTTCACCAACCGCGGTCAGCAAATCGGCGGTCGTCGGGAAGACGCGATAGACGGTCTGCCTGGTGACCTGGAGTTCCGCCGCGACGTCGGCGAGAGTCGCCCTACCCGGACCCGAACGATCGATGCAGCGCATCGCGGCTGCCACGATGCGTTCGCGTGCTTCGTCTTCGGTGCGTGGCAGGTCGCCACCCCAACCTCGGGTTCTCATCGATCAATCGTCGCACGCGGGTATCTCGAATTCGGTCATACACAGAATGACTATTTGTATGATCGAGTACGTCGGCCACGCAATCCACCCAGCCTGAGGTGCACCAATGCAGACCTGTACCGCCGAGTACATCCGCCTGTCGGAGACGCTGACGGGCGTTCGATGCGACGGCAATGCGTTCGTCACGTTCACCAATCCGGCGAACCTTGCGAACTGGACCCTGCCCGTGATCGAGGCGACGCTCGTCATCGGACTCGTGGCGTGCCTGGTCCACGCCATCCGGTGGTATCGCACCACGCGCGACGCGTCGAATCTCGTGGTGTGGTGCAGCGGGATACTGGCATTGCTGCTGGTCGAACCGATCGCCTACTTTCCGCAGTGGTTCGGTATCGAGGATGAACTCGGACTGACCTTCGCGCACAACATGTTTACGGTGCAGTTCCTCTACGACCGCCTACCGCTCTACATCATCGCGATGTATCCGGTCTACCTGTACGTGGCGTACACGCTCGTCCAGCGGACGGGAGTCTTCAAGCGCTACAACCTCTTCGTGTCCGCAGCCTGCGTGGCGTTCGTCTTTCACTGTCTGTACCAGGTTGTCGACGGCCTTGGGCCACAGCTGAAGTGGTGGGTGTGGAACCAGGAAGTCTCCACGGCACACCCGTCATTCAGCGGTATCCCGCTGCTGAACATGAGTGCGTTCAGCGTCATGCTGCCGTTCGGTATCGCTTTGGTGACGCGCTGGTTGTGCACGGTCCCACACCGCGGCGGTTGGTACATCGTCCGCGATGTCGTCATGACGAGTGTGCTCGTCTGGCCCGTCCTCTTCGTCGGATCGATACCCCCCACCATCCTCGACCTGCTGGGCGGTTCGCTGCTGGTCGGGCGAGCCGTCTCGGCGTGGACCTACGTGGCACTCTTGGCGATCGTCACCGTCGTGGCGTTCTGGGGCGCCTATCGGGCACGCCGCACCGACCCATCCTCCCTCCCGGAACCGCTTGCGCGGGAATGGTTCCCGGTGATCTGCTCCGCGGTGTACCTGATCGTTGCGGCAGTGCTCTGGATCAGCGCGCTCCCCGACTACTTCGACGCTGTCGACGGCGTGGCGCCCAATGGCGGGCGAATCGGACCGCTTCCGTATGCGATCACCGCCTACGTGGCCTCGGTGTTGCTCACGATCGGTTCGTTCGTCGGCGTCCGACGGCTTCGGACACCGGCGAGCACGGAGCGTGCCCGTAGCGACTCGGAGCTGCCTGCACCCGCCGCCTCATGAATCGACCTGCCACATGAGTCAATCTGCGACACAGACAACTACGGCCCCCGCTTTCTGCGGAGGCCGTAGTCATGTGGAGGTTGATTCCGTTCGACTACTCAGCCGTCGAAGTGCGACAGCAAGAAGTTGGTCGCAGGAAGCAGCGTGAACACCATCGGGAGAGCGTGGTTGACCACGAGGCCCGGGAAGATCGGCGGGATTGTGTTGGTGATCATCCGGACGTCGGCTCCCTGTGCACGCCAGTCGCGGTCGAGAGTGGCCACCTGACCGTACGGAATGACGTCGTCGTTGATGCCACCCTCGAGCAGCACCGGCGCGTTGGGTTTGAGCCTGCCGATGCGCTGCTCGTCGACGATCTTCTTGACGTTCGGGTAGCGATTGATCACCGAGGACAACGACTTTCCGTCGCGTGTCCACGAATTCGTGCGTTGGAAGCCGAAACTCAGCCCGGTGTCGGCGATGCACTGCGTCGACAGTCGCTTGAGCACCTGACGTCCGCGGGGCGTCGTCTCCTTGTCGACGACGGTCTTCAGTTCGGGATAGCGGGCCTCGAGACCGTTGATGGCATAACCGATTCCGCCGACGATGAACGTGCCGTCGATCTGGTCGATCACCTTCGACAGATCAGCGGGCGGTGCACCCGCATACGACGCCTTCACGTTCAGCTCGGGGGCGTAGCTCGACGCCAGTTCGGCCGCCGACGCCGACGCCCCACCGCCCTGTGAGTAGCCGGAGAAGCCGACCGGCGCGTTGGCAGGCGCCTTTTCGACCTTCAGCGCCGCACGCGCGGCGTCGAGCATCGCCTGGCCGGACTCGACTCTGTTGACGTAGGTGTGAATGCCTGGGGTGCCCATGCCGATGTAGTCGGTGATCGCCACTCGCACACCATTGATCAGCAACAGGTTCAGTTCGAGCGCGGTGTAGTTCAGCGCGAGGCTCGGCTTGCTCGGATCGATCGCGACGGGCAGGCTCATCAGCTTCGAGCCCGCGCACTGATCACCCTGACCGATGGTTCCCGGGCCGAGGACGACTGTCGGTCGGGGGCCCTTGCCCCGCCACGGCGCGGTGGGTTCGACGACGGTCCCGGTGACCGCTGCGGGAGTTCCATCCTGGTAGCGAGACGTGTACATGATTCGGGTCGCTGTGCCCGGCCACTGGTTCTTGATGCCGGGAATCTGCAGCAACAGCGGACTGGGCTCACTGCGAATGATCGACCCGGGAGACGCCGAGAACTGCGCCGGCGGGGTGTAGAAATCGGCCGCGTGAGCCGGTCCGACCGCCGCCGTCGCGGCACCAAGCGCCAATGCACCCGTCGTGAGCGCAACCGTGGACCGTCGTGCCACACGACCGATCCGCCTACCTGAGATGAATCCCCGAATTCGTGTCATGGACGTAACCTACCGCACAGTAAGTCACTGGTGTGACCGAGGGCGCAACCGCGTCACCGCAAATCACGCAAAGCGCACATTCATCGTTGCGAGGCCGAAGATCTTGCGACCAGCCGACTTCGCCACGATGATCACGACGCCGCTGCGGGTCTCGGGATCGAGCGACTTGATCTTGCCGCTGAACTCGATGTCGCCGCCCTCCGCAGCAGACACGACCGCCACCTGCGACAGACGCACCGCGTACCGCGTCACGGCGCCCGGATCGCCCGACCACGCCGAGACGAAGCCGGCGCCGAGTCCCATCGTCAGCATTCCGTGAGCGATCACGTCGGGAAGGCCGGCGAGCTTGGCGATCGACTCGTCCCAGTGGATCGGATTGCCGTCTCCGGAGACACCTGCGTAGTTGACCAGATCTCCGCGCGAGAGGCGGGCGTGCCGCACCGGCAGCGCGTCGCCGACCGTCAGCGAGTCGAAGTCGAGGCTGCCCGGAGTTCGCTGGGCACCTGCACTCGAAATGACTTGCGCGCCTTCGGGTCGCACTGTCTTCACGTACGCGGCATCCGAATCGTCGGACGACATGACGTTTACGTCGTGCACCATGATGCTGCGGACCGCGTCGTTGATCCCCGGGTCGACGTCGTCAGACGTCACGCCGACGACCGTGGTGTGCATGGTGTGCACCACCTCGCCCGCGGCGTCGGTGAACGTGTTGGTGACGGTGATCAGGTCGCGACCGGCGATACGTCGAATCGACGACAGCTCGACGTCGGTCGTCAGCTCGTCACCGGCGACGATCGGTCGATGCTGCTCGAAGACCTGCTCGGTCTGCACGTAGGTCTCGTAACCGACCACGACCGACTCGAACAGAGCTCGGTTGGCGCCCATCGCCGGGATGGCCGTGAACGTCAGTGGCGCAACAAGTCCCGAGTAGCCGAGTGCATGCGCAGCCTCTTCGTCGCGGTGTGCGACGTGGTGGTCCTGGACCGCGCGCGCATACTCGCGCACCTTCTCGAGACCGACCAGATAGGGCTCATCGATCTTGTAGTAGTGGCCGAGTCTGTCGGCAACCGCCGGGGCATCTGTGGGAGTTGACATCGTGATTCACCAATCGGCGGTTGTCGGTTCGGATCAGGGGTGATGGTGCGGGACGTAGATGGCCGGGCGGTTACCCGACGAGCAGCTCCGCGATCTGAATCGTGTTGAGAGCCGCACCCTTTCGCAGGTTGTCACCCGACACGAACAGCGCCAGCCCTCGACCGTCCGGCACACCGGGATCTTGTCGGATACGACCGACGAGCGAGTTGTCCTTGCCCGCCGCGGCGAGCGGATTCGGAACGTCGGTCAACTCCACTCCCGCTGCGTCGGAGAGGATCTCGTTGGCCTGGGCGGGAGACAGCGGCTGTGCGAACTCGGCATTGATCGACAGCGAGTGTCCGGTGAAAACCGGCACGCGCACACAGGTTCCGCTGACGAGCAGATCCGGAAGTCCGAGAATCTTGCGAGACTCGTTGCGCAGCTTCTGATCTTCGTCGGTCTCACCCGACCCGTCGTCGACAAGCGATCCGGCAAGCGGAAGCACGTTGAACGCGATGGGTGCGACGTACTTGACCGGCGCAGGGAAGTCGATCGCCGAGCCGTCGTAGACAAGCTTCTCGAGGTCGTCGATCGCCGCCCGAGACTCGGTGGCGAGCTCGTCGACGCCTGCGAGCCCACTGCCCGACACCGCCTGATACGACGACACGATCAGTCGTTGCAGCCCAGCCGCGTCGTGTAGCGGCTTGAGGACCGGCATCGCGGCCATCGTGGTGCAGTTCGGATTGGCGACGATGCCCTTGGGCGGGTTCTGCGCCAGCTCGCCGTTGACCTCCGAAACCACCAGCGGCACATCGGGATCCTTGCGCCACGCCGACGAGTTGTCGATGACGGTCACGCCCGCGGCGGCAAACCGCGGTGCCTGCTCACGCGACATGGTGGCACCTGCCGAGAACAACGCGATGTCGAGGCCGCTCGGGTCTGCGGTCGCCGCATCTTCGACGACGATCTCGCCGTCGCCCCAGGGCAGCTTCTTGCCCGCCGACCGCGGCGAGGCGAAGAATCGCACCTCGTCTGCGGGAAAGTTGCGCTGCGCCAACAGGGTTCGCATGACGCCGCCGACCTGTCCGGTGGCTCCGACAACTCCGATACGTACGCCCATGTCAGCGCCCCGTTCCTGCGTAGACAACGGCTTCTTCTTCTCCGCCGAGGTCGAAGGCCTCGTGCAGTGCGCGCACGGCGTCGTCGAGTTCGGTGTCGCGGCACAGCACCGAGATACGGATCTCCGACGTCGAGATCAACTCGATGTTGATGCCGACGTTGCTCAGTGCCTCACAGAAGGTGGCCGTGACACCGGGATGGCTCTTCATACCGGCTCCCACCAGCGAGACCTTGCCGATGTGGTCGTCGTAGAGCACCTCGGTGAAACCGATCTCCTCCTGCAGCTTGGTGAGCTTCTCGACGCCCAGCGGGCCAAGCTCGCGCGGAAGGGTGAAGGTGATGTCGGTCTTGCCGGTCTCGACCTTGGAGATGTTCTGCAGCACCATGTCGATGTTGATCTCGGCGTCGGCGACAGCACGGAACACCTTGGCGGCGTAGCCGGGCTGATCGTCGAGGCCGACGACGGTGATTTTGGCCTCGCTGCGATCGTGTGCGACACCGGTGAGAATCGCTTCTTCCACGGGAATGTCCTCCATCGAGCCGGCGACCAGCGTGCCGGGTTTGGTCGAGTACGACGAGCGCACGTGTACGGGAACGTTGTATCGGCGGGCGTATTCCACACACCGCAGCATCAGGACCTTCGCGCCACACGCGGCCATCTCGAGCATCTCTTCGAAGGAGACGGTCTCGAGCCGACGGGCGTCGGGCACGATCCGCGGGTCGGCGGTGTAGACGCCATCGACGTCGGTGTAGATCTCGCAGACGTCGGCCTCCAGCGCTGCCGCGAGCGCGACTGCGGTGGTGTCGGAGCCGCCACGTCCGAGCGTGGTGATGTCCTTGGTGTCCTGGGAGACGCCCTGGAATCCGGCGACCAGCACGATCTTGCCGTCGTCGAGCGCGCTGCGAACGCGGCCCGGGGTGACGTCGATGATCTTGGCCTTGCCGTGGCTGCTGGTGGTGATCACACCCGCCTGCGAGCCGGTGAACGACTGCGCCTGCGCGCCGAGCGAGCTGATGGCCATCGCGACGAGAGCGTTGGAGATGCGCTCGCCGGAGGTGAGCAGCATGTCCATCTCACGGGCCGGCGGGGCCGGGTTGACCTGTTGTGCGAGGTCGAGGAGTTCGTCGGTGGTGTCGCCCATCGCGGACACGACCACCACGACGTCGTTCCCCTGCTTCTTGGTCTCCACGATGCGCTCGGCGACCCGGCGGATGCGCTCAGCTGTCGCAACCGATGATCCACCGTATTTCTGCACCACGAGTGCCACGTAGATAACCTCCCGGCAGGGCTCGACGTCGGGTTTTCTTCCTTGACTGCCGAGACAACCTTACCGACGATGCTCGCGGGCTCCACGTCGTGGTGGTGGCGGGACGGCTTCCACGTGCTGCAGACCACACGCGTCCCCTAACATCGCTGTGGTGACCAGCGAGACCGAGGTCGGGAAGGCGAGCCGACAACGCCGCTACCGGAAGACCAGCGCCACTCCCGGCGCGACGTCCGCTGATCGAGCCGACGAATCTGCCGCGGGTCCGGTCGGGGCATCCGAGGCCGGGCGGGCCGAGACATCTGGAGGGCGGCCCGGGGCATCGGCCGCGGGGCGGTCTGGACCGAAGCAGCGTCGAATCCGCCAGGTCGAGCGGCCGGGAGTCGGCGACCGGCGTGAGGAGGTCGTCGCCGCCCCTCGCGCGGCCGTCGAAGATGACTCGCTGCCCTACTGGGTGTCGGCGATCGGGGTGTTCATCGCGATCCGGATCGTCGGATTACTGGTGCTCGGTCGGTTCGCGCAGTTGCGCGACACCAGCGTCGGAAACTCACTGTCGGCGTGGGATGGCAAGTGGATGCTCGCCATTGCAGAGCACGGTTATGGCGACGTGCCGTACTCGCTCACCGATGCCCGCGGCCTGCACACCGCGGACACCGCGTACGCCTTCTTCCCCGGCTATCCGTACCTGGTCGGATGGATCGCCAAGCTCCCGTTCGTCACGCCGTTCGGTGCGGCGATCTCGCTCAACGTCGTCCTCGGTTGCCTTACCGCCGTCGGTGCCGCACGACTCGGCGCCGACTGCGTGCGTGCGATGGGCAACCGCTCGCCACTGACCCGTGGGGGGTCGGTCAACCCCGAACGCGTCGGGCTCTACCTGGTCGCGATCTTGGCCGCGACGCCGATGTCGGTCGTGCTCAACATGGCCTACACCGAGGCATTGTTCTGCGCGCTGACCGTGTGGGCGCTCGTCGGGGTGATCGAACGCAACTGGGTCCTCGCAGGAGTCGCTGCCTGCCTCGCGGGGACAGTGCGACCGACCGCCGTCGTCATCATCGGCGTCGTAATGCTGGCTGCGGCACTGACGCTGGTGCGTGATCAAGAGGCACGATCGTGGCGATCACGACGCGGCAATGGCGCCTACCTGTGGCTCGCGATCGTGCTGAGTCCACTCGGATACCTCGGCTACCTGGCAGTCGTGTGGGCGCACACCGGCTCGCCGACCGGCTGGTTCCGCGTCCAGACCGAGGGTTGGGACACCCGGATCGACGGCGGAGTCGTCACCTTCAACTTCGTCAACGACGCACTGGTGAACTCCGGCGAGGTCGCCTCCGTCGCCACCGCGTGGATCATCCTCGCGACGTTGCTCATGGTCGTCGTCGCGTTCTGGGCTCGCCTGCCGTGGCCGGTGGTCGTCTACGGGACACTCGTCGTGGCGTCGATCGTGCTGTCGAGCGGACTGATGATCAGCCGCCCCCGGCTGCTACTTCCGGCGTTTGTGCTGCTCTTGCCGCTCGCGATCGCGCTTGCCAAGCAGCGGACATCGGTCGGCGTGGCCGTCGTCGTCCCGATGGTCATCGGCAGCGCCTGGTTCGGCGCTCACATGCTGACTGTTTATCCGCACGCGATGTGAGGGCGGGGCTCGGGGTTGTACCTCGGGTTTCGGCCGGGCGCTTGCGGCTCTTCCTCTGGTTTTGCGCGTTTCCGCGCGACACTTCCGGCCGAAAGCGAAGGAAGTCGCGGAAAGGATCTTTCCCCTAGATCCAGCGGGCGAGCGCCACACCGGCCGCGCGATCCTTCCCCGACTTCCATCCCGGCCGCGCAACCCTTCCCCGGGTTCTGCACCCTTCCCCGCGACACTTCTCGCCGAAAGCGAAGGAAGTCGCGGAAAGGATCTTTCCCCTAGATCCAGCGGGCGAGCACCACACCGGCCGCGCAACCCTTCCCCGACTTCCAGCCCGGCCGCGCAACCCTTCCCCGGGTTCTGCACCCTTCCCCGCGACACTTCTCGCCGAAAGCGAAGAAAGTCGCGGAAAGAATCTTTCCCCCAGATCCCGCGGGCGGGGGCCGGCAGCGGCCAAGCCCCGGCAGACGCTCAGCCCCGCGGGCGCAGGCCGTCGAGCACGAGGCCGACCATGCGTCGGCGCGTCGCTGGTGTGTCCTCGGCGACGCACGTCATCGACAGTCCGCCGACCAGGCGTGAGATGTCCGACGGCTCGATGTCATCGCGGAACACGCCCTCACGCTGACCCTTCTCCAGCGTCGCGGCCATCAGTTCGCGCGACTGGTCGCGGGCCTCGCTGAAGACAGGAGCCTCGTCGCCGACGGCCGCGAGGATCGCCTCCTTCATGCCGCGCTTGGTGCTCGCGGTGGACATGTACGCCTCGAAGACCCCCGCCAGTGCGACGTCGGCAGGCCCGGACTCGAGCAGACGCCAACCGTCGGCGATGATCGAGTCCGAGTAACTCCGAAACGTCGCCTCGATGAGCGCCGCGCGATTGGGAAAGTGCCGGTACAGCGTCCCGATGCCCACCCCGGCCTCGGTGGCGACCTTGTCGAGCGCGACGTCGATGCCCTCGGCATGGAAGAGGTCGGCGGCCGCGGCAATCAGCTTGTCGTAGTTGCGGGCGGCATCGGCGCGGGCGGGTCGTCGTGACAGGGTTCGCCGCGGACCGTTCTCGCTCGCGGCCCCATCGACCCCGGCCACTGACTCTGCGGCCCCCGACTCCCCGGCCCCCGACTCCCTGGCCCCCGACTCCCTGGCCCCTGACTCCCCAGCCACGTCGACTCCTACCTTCCGACACGAACAACACCGACGACGCCGCGCACACAGATCGAGCACAGCGGCGCAGCGAACAAAACAGTTGCAAAACGGAGGAACCCTCCGTATATTAATCGGAGGAAGCTTCCGTTTCTCCAGCGAGTGTACTCCACACCGGCGTGGGTGAGCCCGATCAGACTCACGCCGAATCCAGTGCACTGTTCCGCCGATCCAATCTTTCGAAAAGAGCGGCCACATGTCCCTTTCCTCCATTGATCGCACGGCAGATTCGACACCTTCGGGCTCAGGCCTACGCTTGCGCATCAACACCGACGCCCTGGTGCTGGTCACAGTGCTCGGATGCCAGCTGATGGTGGTGGTCGACGCGACCATCGTCAACGTCGCACTACCCGATATTCAACGCTCCCTTGGCTTTTCGACGTCGAATCTCTCCTGGGTGCTCAACGCCTACACTCTCACCTTCGGTGGGCTCCTACTACTCGGCGCTCGCCTCGGCGACATTCTCGGTCGACGCCGCACCTTCCTCGACGGCCTCGGACTGTTCGTCGCGGCATCGGCATTCGGTGGCCTCGCAACCGATTCGACGATGCTCCTCGTCGCCCGCGCCCTGCAGGGCGTCGGTGCCGCAATCGCTGCACCGGCGGCACTGGCACTGCTGATGACCAGATTCTCCGACGGCCAGCAGCGCACTCGCGCACTGGCGCTCTTCACAGCCGTGTCCATCGGCGGATTCTCGCTTGGTCTCGTCTCCGGCGGAGCGCTCGTGCAGTGGCTCGACTGGCGCTGGGTCTTCTTCGTCAATGTGCCGATCGGACTCGTGGTGATCGTCGCGGGTGCGCTGTCGCTGCCTCGCACCACACGCGAGCGCGGCTCCTTTGATCTACCCGGTGCCGTATTGTCCACCGCCGGAATCGGTCTCATCGTGTACGGCCTCGTCAATGCTGCGGAGCACGGATGGAGCAGCACGATCACCGTCATCGCCCTCGTCGCAGGTGCCGCACTTCTCGGCGCGTTTGTCTTCGCCGAAGACCGTGCACACCAACCGATCACACCGCTGCGGCTCTTCGCCTCGACTCCGCGAAGCGCTGCATTCGCCGGTCGACTGGTGATGGTCGCGGGGTTCATGGGCATGATGTTCTTCCTCACCCAGTACATGCAGGAAGTGCTCCACTACGGCCCACTCGAGACCGGATTGGCGTACCTGCCTATGACGGCGGCGACGTTCGGCGCATCACAGTTGAGTGCGCGAGTTCTGGTGCCACGCTTGAGTACTCGCACGCTTCTGCTCATCGCCTTCGGCGCGGCGGCAGCCGGCCTGTACTGGCTGAGCACTCTCGACGCTCATACCCCGTACCTGTCACTGCTCGGGCCGTTCATCCTCGTCGGCGCGGGCGGCGGTATGGCCTTCCTGTCGCTGACCACGGCGTCGCTGCGCGGCGTCGACCCTCAGGATGCCGGCGCGGCGTCGGGCTTGGTCAACACCGCTCAACAGCTCGGCGGCACAGTCGGTTTGGCGATCATGGTCGCCGTCTTCGGTGCAGCAACACGCGGAATGCCCACGTCGACAATCACATTCGCCCACGGCATGACAGTCACCGTATTGTGTGCAGCCATCCTGCTGACAGCGGGCGGGGTGCTGATGGCACTCACCCAGGGCGAGGCACGCCCGCGCCCGGTCGAGACAGCACTCGATTGATCCGACGCGGCGTCGTCGATGTCACCTACGACGTCGACGACGCCGCTTTCGCCTCGAACCCAGCACACAGATAGTCGACGCCGGCGTCGAGCAACGCGCGCGGATCATTCAACCGTGCGGCCTCTGCGGCGTCGGACAGCGTGGACAGGTGCGGCAACCGCGAGGTGACCCGACCGGCGATGAGATCGGCGAGTCCGCTCGGACGTTCACCGGGCGATGCGTCGAGCAACTGTTCACTGACCTGTGCGAGCGCGACGCCGTTGACGTAGTTCCACACCGCGAGTGCCATCTCGGTAGCCGTGGTGATGTCGACGCCGAGGTCGGTGAAACCCGCCGCGAGCCAGTCGAGCCCCTCGAGTGCGTCGACACCGAAGCTGTAGCGCGGCGCCGAGTAGGCCAGCACCACCCATGGGTGCCTGCGATAGAGCTGCCAATCGACGTCGACGGCGATCGCCACGCGTTCACGCCACGACCACGGGCCGGGGTCGTCGACGGGATAGGGAAATCGACGACCGATCTCCTCGGCCATCGCCTCGAGCAGCGCGTCCTTGTCTGCGATGTGCCGGTAGAGCGACATCGCGCCGACGCCGAGTTCATCGGCGATGCGTCGCATCGACAGCGCGGGCAGCCCGTCCCGGTCGGCCACGTCGATCGCGGTGTCGACAATGACCGCGGTGGTGAGCTTGGGCGCACGCTCGTCGGCCACCGACTCTCCTCACATTGCGGGAATAAATTGTTTGCGTACAGCGTACTCATCACCGTACCGTCGATGCGTACGGCGTACGCGCATGCCCGAGGGCACACCGATGACGTCGACGCATCCAGCCCTATCGAAGGAGAGCAGTAGTCATGTCCGTCCGCATCCGTCCGTCCGAGAAGCGCACCCGCGAAAATCCGGGCGCAGATCGACGCGCGTGGTGGGGACTGGCCGTACTGACACTTCCGGTGCTCCTGGTGTCGATGGACTTCTCCGTCCTCTACCTCGCGATCCCGGCTATCACTGACGCGCTCGATCCCAGCGCCGCGCAGCAGCTGTGGATTCTCGACATCTACGGCTTCCTCATCGCAGGGTTGCTCATCACGATGGGCAACGTCGGAGACCGCGTCGGCCGTCGACGCATCTTGCTGTTGGGTGCCGCACTGTTCGGCATCGCCTCGGTCATCGCAGCGTTCGCTCCTACCGCGGGCATCCTGATCGCGGCTCGCGCGTTGATGGGTATCGGTGGTGCGACGCTGATGCCGTCGAGCCTGTCGTTGATCGCCAACATGTTTCCCGACGCGAAGGCACGTGGCAGGGCGATTGGCGTGTGGACCGCCGCATTCGCGGGCGGTTCGGCCATCGGACCCGTCGTCGGGGGCGTTCTGCTGCACCACTATTGGTGGGGTGTCGTCTTCCTGATCAACGTGCCGGTACTCGCCGTGCTGTTCCTGCTCGCACCCAAGCTGATTCCCGAGTATCGCGCGGGTACGGGTGAACCGTTCGACTTCATCGGCGTCGGACTCTCCCTGCTCGCCATCCTGCCGATCGTCTACTCGATCAAGACGATGGCCTCGGAAGGTGCCGCCCTCCCGGTCGCAGCAGTCGGCGTGGTCGGTGTCGTGATGTTCATGTTCTTCCTGATGCACCAGCGTCGGACCCCAGCGCCACTGCTCGACCTGAAACTGTTCCGCAACGTCCAGTTCAGCGCTGCCGTGACGGTCGCACTGTTCGGCATGATGGCGCTCGGTGGAATGTCGTACCTGACGGGCGTCTACCTGCAGTCGGTGCGCGACTTCGACGTCCTCGACGCCGCGCTTGCCGGCCTGCCGATGGCGATCGCCGTCGCGGTGTTCTCCATCGGTGCGACGCGCATCGCCTCACGTGTCGGCATGCGGACCGCGTTCGTCGGGTCGGTCGCACTCGCCGCCGCGGGCAACCTGGGACTGCTGTGGCTCACGACGTCCAGCCCGCTGTGGGTCTACCTCGTGTTCACCTCGATCGCCGGTATCGGCTACGGCATCCAGTTCTCGCTGGTGTCCGACGTCGTCGTCGGCTCGGTGCCCGCGGAGCGATCCGGAGCGGCGTCGGGCATCTCGGAGACCAGCTTCGAGCTGGGAACCGCACTCGGCCTGGCACTGCTCGGCTCGCTCGCGACGCTGATGTTCCGTGAACACGGCGACGGCTGGGCGTTCGGCGACACACTCGGCGAGACGCTGCACCGCTCCCACGACATGGGACCCGCGGGTGTCGAACTCGCCGACGCGGCCAAGGAGGCGTTCGTCAACGGCATCCACGCGGCGTCGCTCGCCTCGGTGATCGCTCTCGGTGTGCTCGGCATGATTCTCGCCATCGTGATGCGCACACCTCACGGCGTCGAGCAGTCGGTTGATGCCGAACTGCCTGCCGCGCAGGACAGTTAGCCCCGTCGCGGAAGCCCGCTCGGTCCCGCACGCTGCTCCAGTCCCGTTGGACTCCAGTACCGTTGGCGCGGTGCATGAACTGATCAGTCAGCGCTGGAGCGCTCGCGGCTACGACGCCGAGGCCACCGTCTCGGTCGACGAGGTCACCGAGATCCTCGACGCCGGGCGGTGGGCGCCCACGTGGGGACGCATGCAACCGGTGAGGTTCGTGGTCGGTCTACGCGGCGACGAGACGTTCGACGCCCTGACCGCCACTCTCAACCGAGGCAACACGACGTGGGCGCCCGCCGCGGGTGCGCTGATCCTGTTGTGCACCACCGACGATCCGTCCGACCCCAAGCCCGACCTCTACGGCGGCGTCGACCTCGGGCTGGCGTTGGCGCAGATGATCCTGCAGTGTGGCGCACTCGGTCTCAACGGACATCCACTCGCCGGATTCGACAAGGATTCCGCCAGAACAGCTTTCGGCATACCCGCCGATAAGAAGCCGCTCGCGATGCTCGCCGTCGGACATCTCGCCGACCCCTCGACACTGTCCGAAAAGATCCGCGACCGCGACGCCGAGCCGCGCGAACGGCTACCCCTCGACGAGGTCGCATTCAGCGGCCACTGGGGCGAGCCGTTCCGCGCCGGCCCTCCCGCCGGTTGAGCCGGCCCTCCCGCCGGTTGAGCCGGCCGCGAGCGAAGCGAGCAGCCGAGACGAAACCACCTCGCCCAAACCCCTACCCGCTACAGGTCTCGAGCGCCTTCTTGATCGCGGCGCGGTGCGCGCTGTGGTCCTTCTTGGCAAGACCGTGGTCGCGCAAGAAGTTCTTGATCTCAGCGCGCTCGGGGTGCTTCTTGTGCATCTCTTCACGCTGCTGCTTGCGCTGAGCAGGCGTCAGCACGATCGTGTTCTCGAAATGCTGCTTGGCGCGCGGATGAGACTGGATCTCTTTCCAGAGCGCGGGATCTTCTTTGGCCAACGCCTTCTCGACTCCGGCCAGCGTGCACTTGGTGCCGGGCACCGGGGTGGTCTGAGCAGGTGCGGGCTTCGCCGGCGAATGAGGGACCGGAGCGGCTTGCGCCACCCCACCCGTCGCGATCGCGCTCGCGACGCCGACACCGGCCAACGCGAGGGTGATGCGGCGCGACGTCGCTCCGGTGAACAAACGTGACATGTCTTTCCCTTTCTCGGCACACACTCACGGTTGAGTGTCGCGACCAGCCTTTCGGCGGCCACTCGAAGCAAACCCGCAAAAGCTAAGTGCCGCCTGAGAATTCGCAGTGCGAACGCCCAGTAATGCTCAGGCAAAGGGACTTTCAGTCAACGCCAAAGTACCCTTATTCGTCGCCAATCCGACAGAACGCCCTCATGCGACAGGCAAAGAACTATGGTAAGCCTTGCCTGTGTACTTCCTCCGTCGTGCGATCGTGACAGCCCTGACCGTCGGCAGCATCGGCGCCGCCATGGCCACAGCCGGACCCACCGCCCATGCGGCAGACACGGCGTTCTCCGACGAGTTCGTCGGTGCGGCCGGATCGGCCCCCAACAGTGCCCTCTGGAACTACGAAACAGGAGGGGGCGGCTGGGGTAACGACGAAAAGCAGACCTACACGTCGAGCCGCGAGAACTCACGCCTCGACGGCAGCGGACACCTCGTCATCGAGGCCAAGAACTCCGGCGGCGGGTGGACGTCGGCCCGACTGAACACCAAGGGCAAGCGCGAATTCACCTACGGCACCATCTCCGCGCGGCTGTCGCTACCCGGTGGCGCAGGCCTGCACAGCGGATTCTGGCTACTCGGAGCCGACATCTGGGAAGTCGGATTCCCCAAGGCAGGCGAGATCGACATCGCCGAACACATCAACAACTCCGACTTCGTGCACATCGGCGTCCACGGTCCGACGGGTTCCGGCGGCTTCGGTTCGGCCGACGCCGGGTCGCTGCGCGACATCCTTCCCGACGCCATCCCCCTTCCCGACGGCGCCAACGGCAAGTACCAGCGCGGCTCCGACATCCTGGGCATCGACCCCACCGACTTCCACACCTACGGCGTCCGAAAGACAGCCACCTCGATCACGTTCCTCTTCGACGGACGCTCGGTGTACACCGTCAATCGCGCCGACCTCAGCGCCGGCCAGCGGTGGGTCTTCGACAAGCCGATGTACCCGATCCTGAACCTTGCCGTCGGCGGTGTGTGGCCTGGTCCGACGAACTCTTCGACGCCCAACCCGGCGACGATGAAAGTCGACTGGCTGCGCTACACCCCCTGACCGAACCGGCCGTAGGGTTGACCGGTGCCCGGCTCTGACTCGCCAACACCATCTGAACCGCTGCGCCCACAGCCTCCCCCTCGCCTGCACGTCAGGCGTGCACTCTTCGCAATACCCGACGTTCGCGGGCGCTGGCCCGCAGCACTCCGAGCGGGCCTCGCGTTCGCGGTACCCGCAGGCATCCTGCTCGCCCTCGGATTCGAGCGCGACTCCTTACTGGCCGCACTCGGCGCCTTCGCAGTGCTCTACGGCGAGAAGCGGCCCTACCGAGTGCGGTGGCGGGTGATCGTGCTCGCAGCCGTGGTGTTGATCGGCGCGGCCGGGCTGTTCGGACTCCTCGGCCACCTCGCCGGTCCCCACCCGAGCACGGTGGTCGCGTTGGGGGTGGTCGTCGCGCTCGTGGCGTGGGCGTCGGCGACGGTGTTCACCGTCAACGCCATGCGCCTCGGTCCGCCCGGGCCATTCTTCTTCGTGCTCACCGCCTGCATCTCCTCGGTGGTGACCCGGCACGGCGTCGACGTTCCCGCGCTGGTCATCGCGACGTGCGCGGGTGGATTGAGTTCACTCGTCGTCGGAATGGCTCCAGCGCTGTGGCGTCCGGAAGGCCCCCAGAGGGCGGCGACGCTCGCCGCAATCGCGACGATCGACGCCTACCTCGCCGACAATCAGTCCACCGATCCCGCGCATCGACACGGCGTGGCGATGTCGACGCTCAACGCGTGGACGGTCCTGCACGACGCCGCTGCCACCGACACTCCGCTCGCACAACGACTCTGGACGTCGTTGCATCAGTTCCACGTGGCACCGCCGGGTCCGCTGTCGCCGCCGCTGCGTCGACCATCGGTGCGACATCGCCTGTCCACAGCACTCCGCAGCTACAGCCATGCACGCGTCACCACTGCCCGCGTCGCACTCACCGCGCTGGTCGCGGGCGTGGCATCGCTCGCGATCGGCCTCTCGCGCCCCGACTGGGCAATCCTCGGCACCGTCTTGGTGTTGCAGTTGGGCCCCGACCGCATCCGGGGCGTCATCCGTGCCACACACCGGCTCGCCGGAACCATCGTCGGCCTGGTGTTCTTCGTCGGACTCCACCAGCTCGGTCTCACCACGCTATGGCTCATCGTGGTGATCGCGCTGCTCAACGTTTTGATCGAGCTGACCATCGTCGGCAACTACGGCGTCGCGGTCTCGTTCATCACTCCACTCGCCATGCTCATGGGCAACCCCGACTCCGACATCACCATCCCCGTGCGAGATCGATTCCTCGAAACGCTGCTCGGCGTCACGTTGGCCGTCGCGGCACTGTTGTGGCTGTTTCCGCACGCGCACCGAGCACGTGGGCACGCGCCGACACCGACGTCCTCGACTACGTCGACCATCTCCTCGACGACGCCGCGCTCTCACCGATCGGTTCACCGCACATGCTCGCGGCCCGGCGTGACCTGCAGTGGGCGCTTCTCGAGGCCGAGATGAGTGCAACCGACAGCGCCAGCGACGAACCGGACTGGGCAACACCGCGGTGGCCGCGCCACATCGCGCTGTGTCGGGTGGGGTACGAAGCACTCGACTGGTGTTACCGCACCGATCCGTCGACCCCGATCGCGCCCGGAATCCGGAGCACCCTGCGCATGCACCGCACCCTCGTCCACGCACCCGAGGACCCCTGACATGCGAGTTCGGACAATGCGGACCCAGAGTCCGATCGACTGACCTCATTTGATCGACGACCAGCCCGGGGAGTACATTTACTCGCATGCAGCGTGCACTCCTTCTCGGTTGCCGCGGCGGGGTCTGACACGACCGGCCCTCCGTCGCGGGGCCTCATCACGCGCCGGTCACTCCCCAATCTGAGACCTACTTCGGAGATTGACCATCATGGCACCAGCAGACACCTTCACCTCGGGCCCGAGCCGCATCGTCGAGCCGTCCGGCCCCATCCCAGCAGGACAGCCCTCCTGGAACCCGCAACGCAGTTCCGCGATGCCCGTTCACCGCTACCGGCAATTCGCCGACGAGGTCGAGCAGATCTCGATCCCCGATCGCACCTGGCCCGACAAGGTCATCACCGCGGCACCGATGTGGTGCGCGGTCGATCTGCGCGACGGCAACCAGGCCCTGATCGACCCGATGAGTCCCGCTCGCAAGCGCCGCATGTTCGAGCTGCTGGTTCGCATGGGCTACAAGGAGATCGAGGTCGGCTTCCCGTCGGCGAGCCAGACCGACTACGACTTCGTTCGCGAAATCATCGAAGACGGGGCCATTCCCGACGACGTCACCATCCAGGTGCTGACGCAGTGCCGCGACGAGCTGATCGAGCGCACCTTCGAAGCGTGCCGCGGAGCGTCGAATGTGATTGTGCACTTTTACAATTCGACGTCGGTGCTGCAGCGTCGGGTCGTGTTCCGTGCCGACAAGTCGAAGATCACCGAGATCGCTACGCACGCCGCACACAAGGTGCTCGAGGAGCAGCAGAAGTACCCGGACACCAACTGGCGCTATGAGTATTCGCCTGAGTCGTACACCGGCACGGAGCTGAGCTACGCCAAGGAAGTATGCGACGCGGTGAGCGAGATCATCGCTCCCACACCCGATAAGCCGCTCATCATCAATCTGCCTGCCACCGTCGAGATGGCAACACCGAACGTCTACGCCGATTCCATCGAGTGGATGAGCCGCAATCTCGCCCGCCGCGACTCGATCATCCTGAGCCTGCACCCGCACAACGATCGCGGAACCGCTGTCGCCGCAGCGGAACTCGGCTATCAGGCGGGCGCCGACCGCATCGAGGGCTGCCTGTTCGGCAACGGTGAGCGCACCGGCAACGTCTGCCTGGTGACGCTGGGCATGAACATGTTCAGCCGCGGCGTCGACCCGCAGATCTCGTTCTCCGACATCGACGAGATCCGACGCACCGTCGAGTACTGCAACCAACTCGGTGTACCCGAACGTCACCCCTACGGAGGCGACTTGGTCTACACCGCGTTCTCCGGCAGCCACCAGGACGCGATCAACAAGGGTCTCGATGCGATGAAGGTCGACGCCGACGCCGCGGATTCCGACGTCGACGACATCCTGTGGCAGGTGCCCTATCTGCCGATCGACCCCAAGGACGTCGGCCGCAATTACGAAGCCGTCATCCGCGTCAACAGCCAGTCCGGTAAGGGCGGCGTCGCCTACATCATGAAGGCCGACCACGGCATGGACCTGCCGCGACGCCTGCAAATCGAGTTCAGCCGCGAGATCCAGAAGATCACCGACGGCGAGGGCGGCGAGGTCTCTCCCAAGGAGATGTGGGACGTCTTCGCCGACGAATACCTGCATCCGATCCGCCCGCTGGAGCGGATGCGCCAGAAGGTCGACGCCTCCGAGGTCGACGGCGGCGACGACCACATCACCGCTGTGGTCAAGGTCGATGGCGTCGAGAAGGAGATCTCGGGCAGCGGCAACGGCCCCCTCGCGGCATTTGTCGACGCGCTGTCGACCGTCGGATTCGACGTCCGCGTACTGGATTACGCCGAGCACGCACTCACCGCGGGCGGCGACGCCAGCGCGGCCGCCTACGTCGAGACCGAGGTCAACGGTGAAACCGTGTGGGGCGTCGGCGTTGCGTCGTCGATCACGACAGCGAGCCTGCGTGCCGTGGTGTCCGCAGTCAATCGCGCCTACCGCGTGACCGCTTCGGCTCCAGTGGAGACCGATGCCGCCCCACGTACCTGGGCGCCGTAGGTCGCCTGACCCGCGTATCCGATACGCGTAGACCTTTCTCTCACCGAAGAACTCACGCCTGCGGCGGGTGATCCCCCGCTGCGGTGTGTCAGGCAATGGGCCGGAACCCTCGACCGCACGGGCGATCCCCGTCGGGGAGGATTCCGGCCCATTCCGTCTGCGCGGCACTCTTACCCGACGTGAGCCTGTGTCCGAAGCCGACCCTCTGGTTCGGTTCCACCCTCTGTGGTTCGGTTTCACCCTGTAGACCCGTCTCACCCTGTAGTTTGTGAGACGGCAGCTGTGGAGAGCGTCGCGAAGGTGGTCGGTGTGATGACAGTTCGACGCCGAACCAAAAACCCTGCTCCATGACCGGCCTCGACACACTCGGAAGGCGTGCACGCGCTGGGCTGACGCAAACCATCGGCGTGCTGTTCGGTGCCGGAGCAGCGATCGGCCTGACGCACATCGGAGCCGCTCCGCAGATCTCGACGTCGTCGGTCGCGACCGTTCTCATCGGCCTCGGCGGCGCGGTGTTCGGTACGCTCGCAGTGATCTTTTCGTTGCTGTTCCTCGTAGTCCAATGGGTGGCAACTACTTTCACACCCCGACTGACACTCTTCCGAGACGCCCCCATCGTCTGGCGAACAGCCGCCGTGGCAATGAGCGTCATCGTTTTCTGCATCACCGCGATCCTCGCGTCGGGCAGCCGGGACACGATCTCGGGGAGTGTTCCGCTCGTGGCTGTCGTAGGCACCTTGGCCGTGCTTGTGCTGTTGCGTGTGGTACTGGCCAATGCCCTTGCCGCAACCCAGATCTCACCGGTCTTGACGACGATCTGCGAACACGGTCAGCAATCGATTGTCGCGACGTACCCCGTGAGCGACGACCTCGACCCGCAGAAAGTCGACTCCCCTGCCGAACCACGCATCATCCTGTGGTCCCGCAATCCGTTGGTACTGCAGCGATTACACGTCGAGAGACTGGTTCACCTCGCCGAATCCGCCGGCTCCGTGATCGTCATGGAGGAGACGGTCGGGTCAACACTGCGCGCAGGCGCGACGCTCGCCCACGTGTACGGTCCTGCCGCACAAAGCCTCGGCAACGGCAACAGTGACGTCGGAGAAATCGATACCGGGGCCTTCTTCGCTGCGCTCGATACCGGGCCAGAACGCACATTCGACGGCGATCCGCTCCTGGCTTTCCGCCTCATCGCCGATATCGCACTCCGTGCCATGTCGCCTGCGATCAACGATCCCGCGACCGCGGTACAGGCGGTCGATCAGATCGAGTTCCTGTTGGTATCCGCGACGTCCATCGACGAGAGCGCGCGGCACTGGCGCGATGCCGGTGGTCATCTCAGGCTTGTGGTCCCCCGACCGTCGTGGACGGACATGCTCGTCGTCGGATTCGACGATGTCATCGCGGCCTCGCTCGAATCCCCGTTGATGCTCGCCCGACTCGACGCGGCACTCACTCGCGTATCGACCGTCGCGGCAACCGTCGAACAACGTACGCAGCTCGAGCGACGACGCACGTGGGTCGCACAGGCGCGGGCCGACCGATTCCCCACCCTCGATCAGTGAACCTCTGCGTTTCGTCGTGTGAACCGACTTCGGATGCGCGACAGTTTAAGTCATGAGTGAGGCGACCACCGGACCCGGGCAGCGGGACTCGAGGCGAGTACCCGTCGGGAAATTACTCGCACTCACGCCCGTCGCCCTACTCGTGGGTGTCGTATGTGCCCTGCTGCTGTGGGGAATCTCGGCCGTCGCCAACATTCTCGAACACTTCCTCTGGCACACCGTGACGTCGTGGCTGGGCATCACCGACAGCACCTGGTGGTGGATTCTGCTCGTGCTGACCATCGCGGGCGTTCTGGTGGGACTGGTGATCCGATTCGCTCCCGGCCACGCCGGAGATGATCCCGCGACGCAGGAGTTGGTGTCCACACCGATCGCCGTCGGTGCAACCCCTGGCCTCGCGATCGTGGCGATCCTGGCGCTGGCAGGCGGCGTCAGCCTCGGTCCGGAGAGCCCGATCATGGTCATCAATGCGGCGATCGTGGTGGCCGTCGGTGTGCGCCTGGTTCCGAAGGTCGACCAGAACCAGTGGATGGGTCTCTCGACTGCTGCGACACTCGGCGCACTGTTCGGAACCCCGGTCGCCGCGGCTCTCATGCTGTCGGAGGCCAATCCCGGCGATCAGCGAATTCCCCTGTGGAATCGCCTGTATTTGCCCCTGGTCGCGGCGGCGACCGGTTCGTTCGTCATCCTTCGCTTCACCGACCTCACGATGTCGATCGACCTACCGGCGGAGAAGGTCGGCAGCATCACCGATACCTTGATCGCCGTCGGGGTAGCCGTGGTCATCGCCGCATGCGGTGTGGTCGCGGCCTTCGTGTTCGACCCGCTGCACCGGGTGCTGCATCGCTCGCTACGAGATCCCGTCATCCGGTTGACAGTGGTGGGAGCGATCCTCGGCGGCCTCGGAATCCTCGGCGGAACGATCACGCTGTTCAAGGGCCTCGATCAGATGAAGGAACTGCCCGACCGGATCGGAACCACGACAGCCATCGGGTTCTTCGCGTTCGCCGGCATCAAGATGTGTGCCATGCTGTTGGCCAGCGCGGGCGGTTTCCGTGGTGGTCGCATCTTTCCGTCTGTCTTTGCCGGTGCCGCAGCGGGATTCGGCATACACGTGCTGTGGCCGTCACTTCCATTGACGATCACGGTGGCCGCGAGCATCGTCGGAATCGTCGTCGCGGCAACGCGGAACGGCTGGATCAGCCTCTTCCTCGGACTTGCTGTTGTGCCGCAACTCGATCTGTTGATACCGCTTCTGTTCGCGACGCTGCCCGCGTGGCTTGTCGTGGCCAATGCACCTGAGTTGCGTGCGAAGCCGGTCGACGGCCCGAGCCCCGACGCGGCAGGGAGCACCTGACACGCACTGCGCATGGCCAGCCACATTCGCCGCAGGCGCCGGCCGAGGCAGACGAGCTGTGTGCACGCATCGGAGTGGAGGTGGACGCGAAGAGTCGGGGCCGCTTGATGGACCGGACGCAAGGCTGGCCTGCCGGAATCCGGTTGGCCTTGCTCAGTGCGACAGTCGAATACGGCGGTGATGTGCATGCGGCACTGATGGGCTTCGGTGGCAGCGGCACGTTGGTGGCGTCGTATTTGCTCGAAGAGGTATTGGCCAGGTGAACGCCAGGACCGCGGCGTCGATCTCTCGGAGCCTTCCCATCACCTGCAGACGGCGCAACGGTATTCGCGGTTCGACGCGGGAGATGAGAACCAGATGCACAGTGGGAACACCACACTCGAGCACCAGGTGGATCGACCTCAGAACGTCGGCCGACGTGAGGCGTTGGAAATCATCGATCACCAGTGTCACCGGCTCGGGCAGGAAAGACAGGGCATCAACCAGACCCGCCACGTCAGAATTCCCGAACGCCGGACCCGGCATGAACTCGGTCACGCGCGCTTCGTCGGCCACCACCGGAAGCATGCGAAGAGCACTGATCACGTCGTGCCAGAATGCCGCCACTCCAGCGCCTTCGCCCGCGGCAAGCCACGCGATCCGATCACGACGGTGTGCCCCCTGCGCCCACGCTGCGACAGCAAGAGTCTTTCCGTAGCCTGCTGCGGCACACACCAAGGTCACGTCGCCGCCGCGCGCAGAGTCGAGAATCTCGTCGATGCGAGGACGCGCTACAAACCCGGGAGGCAACGACGGCGACGAAAACCGCAGACTCAGGATCGGCGGTGCTGCCGCAGTTGTGTCTGCCTCGATCGCGTCGGGATCCCCCTCGCCGCCCTGCCCATGTCGTTGGGAGGGTACCGCGCCTTTCATGCAGAGCATGGTACGACGACCAGCACGAATGCGTCGGAGAAATCTTGGTCGCGAGAGCGCGTACGACCTGCTATCGCTCCGGCGACATGCGGTTCAGTTCGCTCGGGCAGTGTCAGTCGAATCGACTACGACTCCGGCCGCGTCGTCGGCGACAGCGGTCTCGGTCACGACGGTTTCGGTCACACCAGCTTCTGGGACGACGGCTTCTGGGACGACGGCTTCTGGGACGACGGCTTCTGGGACTTCTCCGCGGCGCGCGGGAGCGATGGCAAATTCGAACGCCGCCAGGATGAGGCACGCGACGACCACCACCCAGAAGACGACCATGCCTGTCGGGTAGTGCCAGAACATCAGGACGAACGCGGCGATTATCGGAACCCCGAGACGCACGACGTACCGTAGCCGCCACAGTTGGGCCTCCACCATCGACGCCGAGCGTTGCTTTCGACGACGATCGACCGTTTCGAACCCCCCGCCGATGACACGTCGAGTGGCGGCCGCGGCGCGGGTTCCTCCTGCGAAGAAGCCCACAAGTGCCAGGACGAGTCCGAGCACCGCCACCGCACGAAGCGCAGTTCGCAGCGGACTGATCACTGTGTCGAAGATCGCCTGCGCGGCGGCGGGAGACAAGACGTCTGCAGGCACATTGTTCAGGTAGATCGTGCGACCGACGATGATGCCGATGGCCAACACCAGCATCGCGACAACGACCGCGATCCCGATTGCTGTCAGGGTTCGAATACGGCGACCGACGCCTGCGAGCCCGATCGCAGCGAGTGCGACAAGAATCGCAAGCCACGGCAGCACGGCGGCTACCTTGTCGAGCGACTTCACGAGGTTCTGCGCCCGAGCGAGTTCCTTGGACTGCCAGATGACGAACTGCTTGTTCACCACGGGGATCTTGTCGGCGAAGGCGAACCCCTGTGCACTCAGCCGCTGCTTCACCTGGGTGATGATCGGCCCGAGCTCGATGCTGATCGATCCGTTGGTCGTGTCGACATTGACCGCGCCATGCTGCGTATCACCGGTCACCGCCGCAACAACAGCGTCGTGTGCTTCGCGATTGGCCGTCGTCCACAACGCAGCGAACTGATCAGAGCCGACGAACTGCGCCACCGTGCTGTGGATAAAGCTCTCCGCCTGTGCGCTGATCACCGGAGCGAGTCCGGTGATCGCCTGATCCACCCGCGGACGATCGGCCGGTGTGAGTTGAGTCAGTTCGTTGAGCGCATTCGACGTCACCTCTTCGACGTTCACCTGCTGATTGATCTCGTTCGTGATTGACGTGGTGATCTGTTGCTGCACTGCGGGATTGGATGCCAGTGGCGCGACGGTCGATACGTAGTGATCGGTGTCGAGGATCTGACTCCTGACATACCGCGTAGTGACCGACAGCAGCGTGAGCACCGCACACAGAACGACCAGCACCACGACCCCGACCACTCGCCAATTGATCCGCCGTCGCTTGGACTCCTTGCCGACACCCGACGGTTGCCCCGATCTGATCTCGGCGACCTCGATGCGCAGACGTTCTAGTTCGGCCCGTTCGTCTGCGTCGAGACCACGTCCCGATTCGCCTTCCGCAATCACCATCTTTTCGGGCATTCACGTCACCGCTCGTCGGGGACGGCCGAAACCGCGCCTGCCCGGATCGCGTCGACGAACACACGATGATCCTCGTCATTCCTCTTCGCATAGCGCGATGCGAAACGCCTTATAGCACTGTCGAATTCGACGTCGTCGCCAAGATAGTTCGCTATGGCCACCGCATCTCCCGATCGACCGTGACCGTAAGCGAGGACTCGACCGCACGCCCGCCCGTAGACCTCGAGTCCCTGTGGGTCCAGACCCTCCACGACGATGGAGCCCTTTGCGTCCCGAAGCTGCCTGAGGTACAGATCACGCTGAACACCATCCGGTCCCCGACCGCCTGACCACCCCAGGAACACGTCGCTGACAGCTTGTGTGAGTCGCTGCCCCTCCACCACCCGCCTGCCCTCGTTGTCATACTTCGGGCCGTCGAGATACCTTGCAAGAACCGACTTCTCGGCTTGCTTGGCTTGGAGAAGCAGCACATCGGATTCGTCTCGTCCGACCATCAGCAAGACCCACGCCTGAGTTCCCACGCTGCCGACCCCGACCACTTTGCGCGCCATGCGGACAAAGGTGAATCTGTCGAACAGCACGCGGTAGTGGGGAG
Organism: Gordonia sp. UBA7860; assembly: GCF_002500165.1. Lineage (NCBI taxonomy): Bacteria > Bacillati > Actinomycetota > Actinomycetes > Mycobacteriales > Gordoniaceae > Gordonia > Gordonia sp. UBA7860. The sequence continues at coordinate 29,984 of NZ_DLSO01000123.1, forward strand.
CGAGCGTCGCGCGAAGAGCGTCGACACGATCGGCCAGCTGATCGTACAGACGCGCTGTGACCTCAGCGTCCCACAGTTCTTCGATGGGCACGATGAGCGGAGGTTGGCTGACGAACCGCAGTTCGCCGTCGACGGTTGTGGTCAGCTTCTTGAGCGCAGACAGACCGTCGCGCGTCCACGCCTTGTCGATCTGCTTTCGCACGTTCTTCGCGGTCGACGAATCGATGAGATCACGAATATTGACCAGTTTTCGAGAAGGCTCGGCGCGTCGATACCAACCGTCCAACGTGTTGAGTCCCGCGAGCGACGCGATGGACTCCCTGTACTCGCGGGCACATGCACCTGCGATCCGCTTGGCGGTCTTGCTGTCGAATCCGTTGCCGCGTGCCGCAACCACGAGACTCGCGGCCAGTCGCTTCACGTCCCATTCGAACGGCCCAGGATAGGTTTCGTCGAAGTCGTTGACGTCGAACGCCAATTTGCGCTCGGGCGTGGCGTACAACCCGAAATTGGACAGATGCGCGTCGCCACACAGTTGCACTGTCAGACCTGAATTCTCGGTTCGAGCCAGATCATCGGCCATCACAAGTGCCGCACCGCGATAGAAGGTGAAGGGAGACACGGCCATTCGCCCGTACCTGACCGGGACGAGTTCTGGGACTCGGGTACGCGCCTGATCCTGGAGCAGACCGATCGGATCACGGTCGGAGTCATCGCCCAGGTTGCCGATTTCGCTGAGCGGCAATCGCTCCCGCGCCTGCAATCCCAGATACACACTCTCGGCACGAGTCCTGCGGCCAGGGCCACCGTAGGACATCGTCGCCTCCGCGGAATCGATCACGCCGGTCATCGTCGTCTCCTCGTGCCCGGGTCAGATTTCGTCGGTCTCAGGACTCCACGCCGCCAACGCCCAGATTCCGACAATCGCGAGGGCGATCAGCGTGATCGACCACCACGGGTAGTACGGGATCCACAGAAAGTTGGCAATCACGGAGAGCGACAAGACCACGATTGCGAGCACTCGCGCAAAAGTCTTCCCGTAGAACACCGCAATACCCGTCGCCGCGACGACCAGGCCGATGATCAGGTGAATCCAACCCCAGGTCGTGAGATTGAACTTGTAGACGTAGTTGGTTCCTACGACGAACACGTTGTCGGCCGCGACGGCGGAGACACCCTGGAGGAACTCCAGTATCCCGACAACGAGCAGGACGCATCCGGAAACGATGGATAGTCCGCCTGCCCAACGCTGCTTCGTCGAGGGTTGTGAGGTTGTCATGAAATATCCTTATCGATGTAGCTGTTCTCGATGTGGCTGTTGAACGATTCGGTTAGCAATGAACACTGATGGATCGGCCGATTGTCAGAGACCGAGGATACGTCTCTTTTCTGCTTCGAATTCCGTTTCGGTGAGAACCCCTGAGCTTCGGAGTTCACCGAGTTTCGTCAACGCTGCAATTCGGTCATCGGTCGCCGCACCTTGTTCAACGGGAGCCGGCGGTTCGGGGTTCTGGACGGGCGGTGCGGCAGCGTATGCCCGGGGTGCGGTCTGCGCCGACCGTCTGGCCCACCGCTCGCCTTGACGACGCGACACCCTGTTGGACACAGCGGTTGCCGTCCCTGCGACAACGGCTGTTCGGGCGACCCCGCGGAGTAGTCCGGGCATGGTTGGTACCTGCGCTTTCTCATTCGAGTGTTGTGGTGAAACGGTCATGTCGTCCGGACCAGGGCGGAGCCTCGAGATCGGCCAACACGGGTCAGTCGGTTGTGCCGAGGGCCTCGAGAATCGCGTTGACGGGAATTCGCCCGGATGCGACCAGTTGAGCGCCGGCCCGCCGCAGGTCAGTGGCGAACGGAGCCGCCCACACGTTCTCGTAGACGACGAGGACGCCGAGGCACCCGTCTGCCAGTGCCGACGCCGCGTCGGCGAGATCCTGATCGTCCAACAGCCCGCTCGAAGCCTCCGCGAAGATGTCGGCGTCCAGATCAGCACCGACGTCGATATCCGAGATCTCAAGGGCAGCAACGCCATCACCCTCTCGTCGGATCACAGCGAGATCCAACACGCTGATCACACCACGATCGACGAGGTCGAGCAGATGTATCAATGCGGACCCGTCCGGATTGTGATCAGCGGGAAATTCGACGAGTAGGTAATCGATAGGCCCCGTTTCCACATCGACGGGCACATCGGCAGAGATCTCGGTCATATTCCCGATACTGGCATCGATACAGTGCGACTACATCACCCGAAACGGGTGAGACATCCACTTACGATGAGAGCTCAAAAGATCCGAATGACCGAAATCACGAGTCGATCGTCAAGTCTTAGACCATGACGACATCGAAACCCCTCACCGGCGATACCGCAGGCTTGGCAGCGGAGGCCTACGTCTATTCGTATCCGCTCGTCATCATGGAGGTCAGCCGTCGACAACAGACAGCACGAGAATCCTCCGGCAAACCGGGATTCGGAGCCGCGAACGCCTTTCACCACATGCGGGCGTTTCCGGCTGCAGATTTTCGCGCAATCGTCCGTCCGAATTTCGACACGCTGTACTCGTCCGCGTGGCTCGACCTGACGGGCGGACCGGTCCTGATTCACCTTCCCGACAGCGGCGGTCGCTATTACATGCTGCCACTACTGGACATGTGGACCGACGTGTTCGCGGTTCCCGGATCCCGCACCACGGGAGACTCCGAACGACGAATCATGGTGATAGGGCCGGGATTTGACGGCGACGTACCCAACGATGCCCTCATCATCGAGGCCCCGACACCGTACGTCTGGGCCATCGGCCGGTCGCAGACCAACGGCCCGAGCGACTACGACGCCGTCGGCAAGTTCCAGGACGGCTTCACCATCACTCCGTTGGGCGGCCCGACTCGACCCGAGTCGAGTACTCCCATCGACCTTGGCACCGAACCACTGCGCATCGTCGGAGAACTGACTGCTCCCGAGTTCTTCAGGCTCGCAGCAGAGGTACTGACGACTACTCCACCCCACCTCACGGATCAGTCTGTGCTGGCGCGTATCGCAGCAATCGGGATCGTCCCTGGACTGGAGTTCGACACATCGCGATTCGACGAGGCCGGACTCGCGGCACTCGAGTCGGGTATCGCGTCGGCACGGAAGAAGCTGCCCGATCTCGCCGGCCTCGGTGATCGCGTGAACGGCTGGCAGATCATCTCGCGGTCCGTCGGCGTCTACGGCAACGACTACTTTCAGCGAGCGCAGATCGCGCTGGTCGGGTTGGGTGCCAATCCGCCCGAGGATGCGATCTATCCCGTCGCCCTGGTCGACGACGACGGCCAGCCGCTCGACGGGCACAACGATTACACGATCACGTTCCCCGCCGGTCACCTTCCACCCGTGGATGCCTTCTGGTCGGTGACGATGTACGACGCCGAGGGCTATCAGGTCGCCAATGAACTCGACCGGTTCGCGCTGGGCGATCGCGACGAACTGCGGTTCGACGACGACGGTTCGCTCGTCTTGTATCTGCAGCACGAGAATCCCGGTGGCGAGAAGACCAACAACTGGCTTCCCGCGCCACGGGCCGCGCTCGGCGTCACGATGCGGCTGTACGCCCCACGCGCAGAAGTGCTCGACGGGACGTGGGCGCCGCCCGCGGTGCACTGCGTGAAGCGCGCGTCTGCAGACGGTAAGGCTTGATCCGAACGGGATACGACGCCGCGTCTCACCCACGTCGATGGGTTCAGCGTGCCGTCCGACGAGCAAAAATGCGTCACCCGTACCAATTGTGAGGCCTACTACGATTTGCCTGGTCACAGCGACAACTCGCGCAGCCGCGCGGACCATTGAACTATGCAGACTATAGTTCTCCTGGTCTCCGTGCTCGTCGCGCTGCCGCTCGTCGTCGCGGGCATCGGTGTCGTCATCGGCAAGGTCATCAGCGCCGATCTCTGACCTCCTGCACGCTGCGCGTCGTCGAACGCGAGTAGCGTGACGCGGGTGGAACGCATCGTCGTCGTTGGCGCGGACGCCGCCGGCATGAGTGCCGCTCACCAGGCACTTCGGACAGCAGAGGTCACCGGGCGCAGCATCGAGGTGATAGCGCTCGAGCAGACGTCGGATACGTCGTATTCGGCATGCGGCATCCCGTATCTCGTCGGCGGCCTCGTCGACTCCGACGCCGATCTCGTGGCACGCAGCGCCGCGCAGCACCGGGAACTCGGCGTCGACCTCCGCATGGGGATGACGGTCACCGGAATCGATCGCGAGCGCAAGGTCGTCTCGGTGACGTCGGAGTTCGACGAGTCGTCGGAAGTCGCCTACGACCAACTCGTGTTGTGCACCGGCGCCTCGGCGATGCTCCCGGACTGGGCGCACGACGCGAAGGGCACGTTGATCGACGGTGTTCATCCGGCGAAAACCCTTGATGACGCCCGGTACTGGCTCGATCTGATCGCCGGCTCCGGCCGTCGAGGAGTCGTTATAGGCGGCGGCTACATCGGCGTGGAGATGGCGGAGGCGTTGGCGGAGCGCGGATTCCAGACCACGATCGCCACACGCACCAGGGTGATGAGCAAGCTCGACCCAGAGATGAGCGATCGCATCGAAGAGGGTATGCGAGCCGCAGGGGTCACCGTCCTGACCGACACCGTCGTTGCAAGCGCCGACGCCGAGGGCGGCAGAATACATTCCGTCACAACAGTTTCCGGAGACGTGATCGAAGCCGACGTCGTGGTACTCGCGCTGGGCGTTCGGCCGTCGACCTCACTGGGCGCCGCGGCAGGGTTGCCGATCGGAGTTCACGGCGGGTATCTGCCCGACGACCACCAGCGCCTCGCCGACGACATCTGGGCGGCAGGCGACTGCTGCGAGTCGCTCGACCGGATGACCGGGGAGCGAATCTTCGCACCGCTCGGAACACACGCCAACAAGCAGGGTCGGGTCTGCGGTTTCAATCTCGGCGGCGACGAGAGCAAACGGTTCGCCGGCGTGTTGGCGACGGCGATCACCCGATTCTCTTCTGGCCCAACCTATCTGGAGATAGCACGGACGGGCATGAACAGCGAGGTCGCCGCACGATTCGGACACGACGCCCTCACGCTGATAACCCAGAGCGACACCGCGAGCGGCTACATGGCCGAGGCCACCCCGATCACGGTGCTGCTCACCGCCGACAAGACGACCCGCCGCATCCTCGGCGCGCAGATCGTCGGCGGAGCGCAGTCGGGTAAGCGGATCGACACCGTCGCCGCGACGCTGTGGGGCGAGATGACCGTCGACGATCTGGCCGAGATGGACCTCGCATACGCACCACCGTTCGCAACCGTCTGGGAGGCAGTGCAATTGGCGTCCCGACGAGTGTCCGAGCGGCTCTGACCCCTGGGCCTGCTTCCCGCTCACCGTATTCCTTGCGGCTTATTGATTTCAATGAGCGGGAAGGAAATGGGTGAGCGGGAAGGTCGACGTCGAGCTGAATTGGTGCGGAGCGGAACCTCGCGACCCACCGAGGCGTCGAAGCTGCATGACGGACTCCACCATCGGTCTCCCCGGCTACCCGCTCGACGAGTTCGGCCTGATCCGACGCAGCGCCGCGAAGACAGCAGCATTCAGCGACAACGAGCTCTGCGTCGCGGTCAACCGCGGCCGGCTGATCAGACTCGTACCGGGCGTATTCGTGCCTCGCACAACAGAATTCGACGCCATACGGGTGCCCAGGCGCTGCACCGGCTTACCTCGATCGCGGTCGTCACGTCGGAGTTGAGCGCCGACACGCCGCACGTACTCAGCCACGTCTCTGCGGCGACGATGCTCGGGCTACGCATGCTCAAACCGAACCTCTCGCACGTGCACATGACCACCGGCCGCGCATCGGGAGGATCGGTTCGCAGCCTGCGCCACCTGCACGGGGTGCCGCTCAGCGACGACGAGATCACCGAGGTCGACGGCATCCGGGTCACGTCGATCGAACGCACAGCGGTCGACGTCGCGTCGAGCGGCGACTTCGCCCAGGCAATGACCGTCCTCGAGGCTGCTCTGGCAGCAGGTGCCGACCGGGCGAAGATGTCGGAGATCCTGGGCTTCCGACGTCGGCGCGGCGCGCAACACGCTCGACGGGCACTCCCCCTCGCGAGCGGACTCTCCCAGAGCGTCGGCGAATCATGGAGCAGCGCACAGATGTACGAGGCAGACCTGCCCGTGCCGCGTCAGCAGCACCGCTTCATCTGCCCGTCCGGCACGTATGAGACGGACTTCGATTGGGACGGCAAGTTGATCGGCGAGTTCGACGGTCTGGCCAAGTACGGACGTCTACTCCGCGAAGGTGAGTCGCCCAAGGACGCGGTGGTCCGGGAGAAGCTACGCGAGGACGAACTACGGGGACTCGACACAATGGTGCTCCGTTGGGTCTGGGCGACGCTCGAGCGACGCCAGCTCGCCGGCCTGCTGCGCCCATGGCTGGTGACCTTCGAGATCATCCCGGCCGACCACGGCTCGCGCTCACGGGTTTACTTCCCGCTTATTGAATCCAATAAGCGGGAAGGAAACGGGTGAGCGGGAGCGCGGCCGTGGGAAAAGGGTGAGCGGGAGCGCGGTCTCGGCAAGCCTGCGCGCCTCAGCCGTCGGCCGAACTCCCCGCGAGCACGAAGTCTCGAAAGCGCGACGCGACGTCGCTCAGCGGCCGACCGCGAAACCACGTCAGCCCGATCTCGCGCGTTTCACCCGCGAGCGGAATGAGTTCGACGCCGGGATGGCGCGCCGACTCCTCGACCGGCACCACTCCGACGCCGAGGCCCGCGGCGACGAGGCCGGATACGGTCGCGAGCTCCGACGATTCGAAGGCGATCGCGGGCGTGAGATCGTGTGCGGCACAGATCTCGTCGAAGATTCGTCGCATGCCGTAGCCGTGTTGCATCACGATGAACTCCTCGTCGGCGGCCTCGGCGAGGCCTATCGTCTCCCGGCCCGAGAAGCGATGCTCGCGGGGCACCACGAGCGCGAGTTCTTGTTCGGCGACGCGGGCCCACGCCATGTCGGTGCGCATCGGGCGGGGCGCGACGATCGCGAGGTCGGCGTCGCCGTCGACGACATGCCCGACGACGGTCGCCGCCGCATCTTGGGTCAGCGTGAAACGCGCCGATGGGTTCTCCACCCGGAACCGGCTGATGAGGTCGGGCACCAACCCCAGCCCGAACGAGTGTAGGAACGCCAATCGCACTGCCCCGCGCGCCGGAGCGCGCATCTCCTCGATCTCCCGACGCCCGGCTTCCAACTGCGACGCCGCGCGACGCGCCCTGTCGAGGTAGGCGCGTCCGAACCGGTTCAGCACGAGGCGTCGACCATCGCGGTCGAAGAGCGGCACCCCGAGGTCGCGTTCGAGACGGCCGAGGAAGCGCGAGAGCGTCGGCTGCGACGAATGGACCCGGTCGGCGGCCGTGGTGAGGTTCTCTGCCTCGGCGATGGCGATGAACCACCGCAGGTCGTCGTGCATCACGCCATTCTAGCTGGAGTTATTCATTGTTGAATGATGCATCAGCTAAACATTCATTTCCTAATGACGGCGGCGCAGCTCAGGATGGATGGAGTGACAGCAACCGTCCTCCCAGCGACCACCGACCTCGCGCCCGTCAAGCACTCACCCGGCTCGCCCGGGTATCGGCGTGCCACACTCTCGCTGTTCGCGGCCGGGATGACGACGTTCATGGCGCTGTATTACGTGCAGGGTCTGTTACCCCAACTGTCGTCACACTTCGACGTCTCGCCGACGACGTCGGCTCTGGCGGTCTCGCTCACCACTGGCCTGCTCGCTGTCGCGATCATCCCGGCGAGCGCGCTGTCGGAGCGGTATGGCCGGGTGCGCCTCATGGTCGGGTCCGCGGTTGCCGCCTCGCTCATCGGACTACTGCTTCCGTGGGCGCCGTCGATCGAGTTGCTCCTGGCCGGACGCGCCCTGCAGGGACTGCTCTGCGCTGGAGTGCCCGCCGTCGCCATGGCGTATCTGGCCGAGGAAGTCGACGGCATGTCGCTCGGCGGAGCGATGGGCCGCTATGTCGCGGGTACGACGATCGGCGGTCTGGTCGGACGGCTCATTCCTGGCTTTGCTGTCGACTTTGTGTCCTGGCAGTGGGCACTCGAGATCGCCGCGCTGGTGTCCCTGGCGTTCGCGATTGCGTTCTGGCGCATGGTGCCCGGCTCGCAGTTCTTCGAGCCACAGCCTGTCTCGCTACGCACGACCGGACGCAATCTGGTTGCGCACCTTCGTGATCCATGTCTGCTGTCACTCTCCGCCCTGGCCTTCGTGCTGATGGGTGGCTTGGTCACCGTCTACAACTTCATCGGCTATCGGCTTCTGGGGGATCCTTTTGGACTGCCGGCGGGAATTGTCGCAGCAATCTTCTTCATGTACCTGGCGGGCACGGTGTCGTCGGCGTGGGGCGGCAGGCTGGCCGACCGCCTGGGCCGACGCCGGGTTCTCGTGAGTGCGACGTCGATCATGCTCGTGGGATTGTTGATCACGATTCCGGACCATCTGTGGTCCGTGATCATCGGGCTATTCCTCTTCACCGCAGGCTTTTTCGCCGCGCACTCGGTGGCGAGCGGTTGGGTGTCCGCACGGGCGACCGAGCATCGCGCCGAGGCGTCGTCGTTGTATCTCTTCCACTACTATCTCGGCAGTTCCGTGGTGGGTGCGCTCGGCGGTCTGACGTATTCGGCATTCGGCTGGGCGGGGGTCGCGGCGTACGTCGGAACGCTCACTGCCGCAGGGGTTCTGCTCGCGGCGCTTCCGCGGCGTCGACATTCGGCGGGGTAGCCCGCTCAGGCGCCATACCGGGCAGCTGCAGCGGCGAGGGCGTCGACCACCGATGTCACCGCTCGACGCGGCCGCGGTCTGGTCAACGCCTCGTAGACGCGCGCTGCTCGAACACCCTGCAATTCGAGCGGTTTCACCCCCGGATGACGGGACGCGTGACGCGGCATCAGTGCGATTCCGTGACCAGCCGCGACGAGCGCCTCGATCGTCGTGAAGTCGAGCATTCGCTGCGTCACCCTCGGTGCGACACCTGTGATGGCTGAGATCGACAGCAGCACATCGTCGACCGGGAACCCGCCCTCGACGCTGATCCAATCATGGTCGGCCAGCTCGGTGACCGACACCGAATCACGCTCTGCAAGAGTTGAATTGCGTGATACGACGACGTCGAGTGGCTCACGCATCAGTTCGGTGACGCGCAAACGTGGCGAACTGACAGGTGGCGTCCGCTCGTCGCGGTGCGTCACCACGACGTCGAAGTCGGCGAGGGCCGGCGGAGCGTCGGGATAGCCGACGTCGAGGTGCGACGCGTCGATCTCGATCGCTTCGGAGGCAGCGCGATCGAGGACCGTCGGCAGGAGGAGTGTCGCTCCGGATGGGAACATTGCGAGCCGGACCCGTGATCGCCCGGAGCGGTACGCGGCCATCTCTTCCTGCGCCCGCTCGACCGCGGCGATCACCTCGTCGGCGCGCAGCACAAGAGCCTGCCCAGCCGAAGTCAGTCGCACCCGCCGACCGTCGGCCTCCAGCAGTTCGACGCCCGCCTCCTTGGTGAGCACCTTGAACTGCTGCGAGACGGCCGACGGCGTCATGTGCATCGCGTCGGCGACCGCCCCCACGGAGCCCCGGTCGGTGAACTCCCTCAGCAGCCGCAGGCGCTTCACGTCCATGAAGCGATGCTACGACGACGCGTGGTCGTGCGGCCTTGATGCTTAACTATCCCGCGACACGCAGCACCACAGTTCCAACCCTCCACCGCGGAATAAATGGACCACGGTCCGGTTATATCTCACATGACCAAGAAAATCGGCTTCCTGTCCTTTGGACACTGGTCGGCGTCTCCGGGTTCGCAAGCCCAGACGGCGTCAGATGTCTTGCATCAATCCATCGACCTCGCCGTTGCCGCCGAAGAGCTCGGCGCGGACGGCGCCTACTTCCGCGTGCATCACTTTGCCCGTCAGCTCGGCTCGCCATTTCCGCTGCTCGCGGCGGTCGGCGCAAAGACCAACAGCATTGAGATCGGCACCGGCGTGATCGACATGCGCTACGAGAATCCCATGTACATGGCTGAGGACGCGGGTGCGGCCGACCTCATCTCCGACGGTCGACTCCAGCTCGGCATCAGCAGGGGATCCCCCGAGCAGGTGATCGAGGGGTACAAGTACTTCGGGTACGTCCCGGCCGAGGGTGAAACCGACGCCGACATGGCACGCCAGCACACCGAGGTGTTCTTGAAGGTGATCGAGGGCGCGGAGTTCGCGCAGCCAAACCCGCGACCGATGTTCCCGAACCCGCCGGGCATGCTGCGCATCGAGCCCTATTCAGAGGGCCTGCGCGACCGCATCTGGTGGGGTGCCGGCAGTCGGGCAACCGCCGAGTGGACTGCCGAGAAGGGCATGAACCTCATGAGTTCGACGCTGCTGACCGAGGACACGGGCATCCCATTCCACAAGTTGCAGGCCGAGCAGATCGAGCGCTTCCGCGATGCGTGGGAAAAGGCCGGCCACTCTCGCGAGCCGCGAGTCTCGGTGAGCCGCAGCATCTTCCCGCTGACCACCGACATGGACCGCGCCTACTTCGGACGCGATCGCAACGACCAGGATCAGGTCGGCCACCTCGAAGGCGGGCTTGCACGGTTCGGGCGTAGCTACGCCGCAGAGCCCGACAAGCTCATCGAGGAGCTGCGCGAAGACGAGGCCATCGCGGCCGCCGACACGCTGCTGCTGACGATCCCCAACCAGCTCGGCGTCGAATACAACGCCCACGTGATGGAGTCGATTCTCAACGACGTCGCTCCCGCACTCGGCTGGCGGTAACACCTTGTAGTCCAACGCCGACGGCACCGACTTCCGGTGCCGTCGGCGTTGTCGTGTCGGTGGGGGTGTTGGTCGGCGATATGTGGTGCCCTGGGCAATTCGTCTGAACCCGGTGGCCGGCTCGGCGCCGCCCACATGGCTTTGGTGAAGCATTACTACATCTTCTATGCACTTTATTTCGATTGTGCTTCACTCCCAGTGCGCTGACCATGAGTACATGACAATGCGCGACCGCATGCTGGCACTGACCGTCGTCGTGCTGTGGGGGTTGAACTTCATCGCGATTCGTCTGGGCCTCGACCACTTTCCTCCGTTCTTCTTCGCCGCACTGCGGTTCGCGGTCATGGCTGTGCCGGTGGTGTTGTTCGTGCGCTTCCCACGGATGCAGATCAAGTGGTTTCTGTTGTACGCGTTCGGTTTCGGCGTCGGACAGTTCGCCTTCCTCTTCCTCGCGATGAACATCGGGATGCCGACAGGCCTCGCGTCGCTGGTGCTACAGACGTCGGCCCCGTTCACCGTGCTGCTCGGAGTCGTGTTCCTGCGGGAGCGACTCGTGCCGGCTCAGGTCGTCGGAATCGCAGTCGCAGTGGGCGGAATCGTTCTGATCGGAGTCGACCGCGCGGGCCACAGTTCGCTCGGTGTCGGCATCGTCGTTCCGATCCTGCTCACCGTTCTGGCGGGACTGTCCTGGGCATTCGGCAATATCGGCAATC
>NZ_DLSO01000166.1:0-4186 GCF_002500165.1 Gordonia sp. UBA7860
GTCCGGTGTCCCGTGTTGTCCGGTGTCTTGGGGGGATTCATGCGCACGCTCGTCGTCAGCACGCTCGCACTGCTCATCGTGGCGGTCGGGATCGTCGTCGCGCCGCAGGCACATGCCGCCGATGCCTTCACCATCACCACACTGCACTTCGACGTCGCTCACAACTCGAGACCACGCTGCGACGTCGTCGGCGATCTCTATGTTCCGCAGGGTGTTTCACCAAGCAAGCGTGCACCGGCAGTGCTGACGACCAACGGCTTCGGCGGCAGCAAAGACAGCCAGGCCCCGCTGGCGCGTCTGTACGCCTCGCGCGGCTACATCGTGCTCGCCTATTCCGGCCTCGGATTCGGTGGATCGAGTTGTCGGATCACGTTCGACAGCCCGACGCCCGACGGCACAGCGGCGTCGCGACTCGTCAGCTATCTGGGTGGCGTCACCGGCATCGCCTTCCGCGACGCCGCACACACGATGCCCGCTCCTCGGCTCGACGCCGTCGTGCATGACTCCGTAGACCACCGGGGCACACCGAGATCCGACGATCCGCGCGTCGGCATGATCGGCGGCTCCTATGGCGGCCACATTCAGTTCGCGGCGGCCTCGGTCGATCCGAGAATCGACGCGATCGTACCGATGGTGACCTGGAACGATCTCTCATACTCGTTGTCTCCCAACAACACCGGACAGTCCGTCGGTGTCAGCACCCCGACGCAGGGCGCGGTCAAGATCAACTGGAGCGCGTCTCTCGCCGCTGCCGGACTCATGTCCGGTGTGCAGCACGCATCGGTCGAACCACAGCGACTGACGGGCTGCCCCGACTTCCCCGCGGCGGTGTGCTCCGCGCTCGTCGGGTCGGTGACAAGCGGAACCGTCGATCGGTCGATCCTCGACGGGTTCCGGCGTGGATCGGTCGCGTCCTTCCTCGACCGCGTCACCATTCCGACCCTGTTGGTGCAGGGCGAGAAGGACACTCTGTTCAATATCCAAGAGGCGCTGGCCACCTACCGTGGCCTCACGGCCAGAGGTGTCCCGGCGGGGATGATCTGGTTCTCCGGCGGACACTCCGGCGAACCCTCCGAGGGTGACCTCTCCTCCACCGCACCCGACCCCGCCATCCAATACGTCACACAGCGAGCCCTGGGATGGCTCGACCACTACCTGAAGGGCACCGGCCCTGGTACCGGTCCGAGGTTCGCCTACTACCGCGACTGGATCGGCTATCGCGGCATCGCCACGCCGGCCTATGCGACGGCAGACAGCGTCGATGTCGGCAGCCCGACACAGTTCACTCTCTCCGGCGCGAACGGCATGGTGCCGTCGGCCACGACGCCCGGACCGGGTACCGCACGCTTGCGCACGCCACCGGCGGGGTTGCCCACCACCCACGACACACCCGACGCACTCGGACTCGTCAGCCTGCCCGAACGCGACGTCGCGGGCACGTACGCCCAGTGGGATACCGCGCCGCTGCGATCGGCACTCGATGTCGTCGGAACGCCGACGCTACGCCTGCGCGTGTCCGCGCCCCGCGGCGTCGGCGCGCCGCTGGCCGACCAACTCGTCCTTTTCGCCCGAATCGTCGACGTCGATGCCACCGGATCCGCGACGACCGTCGGCAATCTCGTTGCGCCGGTGCGGATATCGGACCCTCGCGCACCGGTGACGATCACTCTGCCCGCATTCGTGCACCGCTTCAAGACGGGCCACCGACTACGCCTCGTCGTCTCGGGCGGATCGACGAACTACCGCGGCGGGATGCGCCCGATTCCGGTGTCGATCGACGCCGGGGCACATCAGACTCTCCAACTACCGGTCGTCTGAGGCGGCACGACACCACGAGACCCGCCACGTTCTCGAGTGGCGCCCTCTCCGCGGCTGTCGTATCGTTGCTCGCACGAGATCACGTGTAGCAACGGGGAAGAGTCCCGATGTTCGCGTCCGTGACGGCCCTTCTCTCGGGTCCCGCGTCGAAAAGCGCACGCGATCTCATTCGTGAAGAGAGAACACACCCATGAGCAACACCACCACTCCGGCTACCGCCTCCGCTGACTCGTACGCGATGACCGAACTCAATCGCGAAGCTCAGATGGGTGGCATGGGCACCGAGACCACCGACCGTGAGGTCCGCCGCATCAGCCTTGCCGACTTCGAGCAGCGTCGCGCCCAGATCGCCGACGAACTCTGGTCCGCCGCAACCGATATCGGCTTCTTCCAGATCGTCGATCACGGCATCGACATGGCAGAGGTCAACCACGCCTTCGAGATGTCGGCCAAGTTCTTCGAGCTACCCCGCGAGGTCAAGGAGCAGTTCCCTCTCAAGAAGGGCCAGAACGCCGGGTGGGAGTTCTCCAGCCAGGTCCGCCCGTCGGTCGGCACGCCGGATCAGAAGGAGTCCTACCAGCTCACCCTCCCCCGCATGGACGGTCTGTGGCCCACCGAAGAGGAGCTCGCCGGATTCCGGGCAACGCTCCTCGACTTCGAGCACAAGTGCTGGAAACTCGCGATGGACATCCTCGGCTGCTTCGCGGAGAAGCTCGGATTCGACCGTGAGTTCTTCACTCGCGCACACGATCCCAGCACCGAGACCTACCAGAGCACACTTCGCCTGCTGCACTACTACGCCTTCCCCGACGCCATGCTCGACGAGCCGAACGTCTGGCGCGCAGGCGCGCACACCGACTTCGACGCCTTGACGCTGCTGTTCCAGCGTGCGGGCCAGGGCGGCCTCCAGGTGCTTCCGGGTGCCGAGGCCTCCACCCAGGCGTGGACTCCCGTCGAACCATCCGACGAAGCGATCACCTGCAATATCGGCGACATGTTGATGCGCTGGTCCGACGACAAGCTCCCGTCGAACTTCCACCGTGTGCGCGCACCGCGTCGTGGCGAGTACACCGGCCCGCGGTACACCATCGCCTACTTCGCGCAGGCCAACACCGATGCCCTGATCGAGAGCGCCGCGGGCAAGTACCCGGCGATCACCGGTGGCGACTACATCGCTCAGCGCATCGCCGCGAACTTCGCCAAATGAGCGACACTGTGGCAACGGGAGAACAGTCGAGCTCTGTGTTTTCCGACGTCGCCGTGTATACAGGCGGCATCTGGCTCGAGCATCAGGATGTTCGCGTGGTCGGCGGGGTCGTCGAATCGATCTCGCCCCACGCGTCGTCGACAACTGCTGCGGCTGAATCGATTTCGACCGGCGGCTATCTGATCCCCGGTTTCGTCAACACGCACACCCATCTGCAGCAGTCACTGATGCGCGGCATCGCCGAGTGCACGCCACTGCTCGAGTGGTTGCTTGCGGTCGGCGAAGAGTCGGTCGCCATCACACCCGAGCGTGCATACACGGCGGCCGTTGCGGCAAGTCTGGAGATGCTGCGGTCGGGCACCACGACCGTCGTCGAGCACATGTGGCCTCACCCGTCCACGGAGGTCCACGGCGCGGTGATCCAGGCGTTGCGCGACACCGGGATTCGCGCGATTCTCGGCCGCGGTGTCGCCGATCGGCCCGACGCCACGCGCAAGTGGGGATTCGAGCCGCGACTGATGCAGCCGCTCGACGAGGTACTCGATCATGTCGAGCACCTACGTGAGCAGACTGCCGGCTCGACGATCACTGTGGCACTTGCCATTCCGAATCCGCGATCGGTCACCGAGTCGGGGATGGTCACACTGCGCGAGTTCGCTCAGGAACGCGACATGTCGGTGATGATCCACCTACTCGAAACACCCACTGATGATGTGATGTGTCTCGAGCACGCGGGACTGGGCGCGGTCGAGTACCTCGACTCCAACGACTTCCTGTGGAACAGGCTGCTCGCGGTGCACTGCGTCGAACTCGACGACATCGGACAGTCGATCCTCGCCGAACGCGGAGTTGCGGTGTCGCACAACCCGTTGTCGAATATGCGGCTCGGTAGCGGCATCGCGCCGATCCCCGCGATGCTCGATCGCGGAGTCGGCGTCGGACTCGGCGTCGACGGCGCGGCGAGCAACGACACACAGGACATGCTCGAGACGTTCCGAATCGGAGCGTATCTGCAACGCGCGGCACACAAGCGCGCCGATCTCATGGGCTTCGAGACGATGCTCGACATCGCTTGTGGCGGAGCGAATGTGGCACTTGGTCTGCCCGAGGTGATCGGCGGGGGGGGGGGTGGGGCCCCCCCCCGCCCCCCGCCAGGCCGCC
>NZ_DLSO01000166.1:4372-5298 GCF_002500165.1 Gordonia sp. UBA7860
GGGCGCACCCGCCGACCTCACGCTAGTCCGGTTCGACCGCGACTACGCGACGTTGCCGGTCCGCGATCCCGGAGCGTCGCTCCTGACCACCGGGTCACGCTCGATCGTCGACGTCGTGATGGTCGACGGCGGCGTGGTGATCTCAGACGGTCGGAGCACGCGCATCGACGAGGCGGCGTTCACCAAAGAGGTTGCGTCCCTCTGATAGGACGCGAAGGCTCCACGTTGAACCGGTCGAATGACTGCACAAAGTCGAAGGTGCGCTCGAGCTAGGGACCGTCGTCGTGCTGATCGCGTGCCGAGAGCAGCGCGGCGAAGTAAGGTCCGAGCATCGCGACGGTCCACTCATTGACGAGATCGTCGTCGGCGTCAAGCGGTGCATGCCTGACGTTGCCGTCGCCATGTGTGACAGTCCGAGGCCGTAGACACCGGCAAAGACCGTGACGTCTGCGAGATCGCGCCACCGCTGTGACGTTGTGTCGGTGAAGTGCTGCGCATGCTGGAACGTGCCGACGACGATCATCGCCTGTCCTGCGCCAGCGGCCTGAGCTTCGAGCGCTTTACTCATCTCGACGAGCAGTCGCTTGGTTCCGCGGCGCGGCTCCTGCATGACTGACGCCAGCGCATACGGGGTGTCGGCCGACGGCGCGGGGCTCGACCACACCGGCGCCTCGGGGAAGGGCACCACCTCGTCGGCCGGGAGCTCCGACGGGTTGGCGTGCCTCTCGCACGGCGCCCAGTGTCTCGTGCGGGGCGGTGCAGCAGCTGCGCGGGCAATACCGAGAAGACCAGGCGCTGCAGGGCGACCGGCGTCGGCAACGCGTCGAGTTCGTGCTGCGGGATGGAGTCCATGTCGACGGTGACGAGCACCGGGAGGATCTCGGCGAGTTCCGCGGACTGCGGGAGCCGGCGAACACCATCTTCTG
>NZ_DLSO01000171.1:0-11409 GCF_002500165.1 Gordonia sp. UBA7860
ACGGCGCGGACCGTGCCGTCGAATCTGTTCGGCGTGAACTCGGTGGAGTTCGTGGCCCCGGAACAACCAGCACAAGAACGTCTTTCCGACGGCGCGACCATTCCCGCCGACCGGTCACTTGCGACGATCAAACTGCAGGACGCGCAGAACGATCTGCAGACGCTGCTGACGGCTGTGCCTCCCGAGCAATTGGCGGCCGTGCTCGGCACCATCGCGGACGCACTTCGCGGCGGTGGCGCGGTGTTCGGGATGTTCTCCGGCGAACTGAAGACATATTTCGAATCCATCAACGCGCAGTTCCCCACGGGGGCGCCGTCCGGGTTCGACAACTTCAACGATTCGGTACTCGGACTGGCGAAGTCGGCGCCCGAATTGCTGAATACGCTGGGCCGCAGCATCATCCCCGCGATGACCATCGCATCACATCAACGTGACCTCACCGCGCTCCTCACCGCGGCGTCGGGCACGCTCGACCAGGCGCAGACCCTGTTCGCGCGCAACGGCGACGTGGCCAAGCGGTTGGTTCCCGATTTGGACACGATGATCGGCGCGGTGACATTGGAGCCGAACTCGCTTCCGCAGGCGCTCACGGCGCTGAATCAACTGGCCGCCAAGGCGGTCACGGTGTTCACCGGGCTCAACGGCCTCGTGCAGGTCAACATCGGCATCAGTTTCGGTGCGCTGCAGCACTATTCGCGTGCCAACTGCCCGGTCTACAACGGTGGGCCGTATGGTCAGGCGCGTGGTCCGGGATGCGTCGGACCGGGAACAGGTACCGGCCCCACCAGTTCCGGACCGCTGCTCGTCGCGCCTGCATCGAACCAGCAGGGGTCGAACCAGCAGGGATCGAATGCCGACCGGTCGTCGGCGGGTGCGGTCACGACCAGCGCTGACAACCGGACGTTGACGACGGCACTCGACCGCGTGCCGCGTGCCGCTGACACGTTGATGCTCGGCCCGCTCGTGCAGTCGGTGTCACTCGAACGAGAAGGCGACGGCAACGGCACTGGGGGAGGACGATGAGCGCGGTTGAGGGATCGATCCGAAAGCCGTTGATAGGCTTCACCATTTTCGCGCTGGTCGCGCTATTGCTGACGTACATCATCTATTCGACGCTCGAGCGTTCCGTGCCGGGACCGACACGGGATTTCTCGGCCTATTTCAACGACACGTCGGGGCTCCTCGCCGGCGACGACGTGCGTATGGCCGGGGTTCGCGTCGGACGCGTCCAGTCGATCGATCTCGACCACGGACGCGCCAAGGTGACGTTCGAGGTGCAACAGGACCAGCCGGTGTTCACCACCACGCAGGCGGCAATTCGATACCAGAACCTCGTCGGACAGCGCTACCTCGCGCTCTCGCGCACCGACGCCGCGTCCGAGGCGCCGTTGTCTCCCGGATCGACGCTGCAGCAGCCATCGCAGGATTCGTTCGACGTCACCAAGTTGTTGGCCGGATTCCAGCCGGTGTTCGACACGCTGCAGCCCGAGCAGGTCAACGCGCTGTCGAACGGGCTGGTGCAGGCGTTCCAGGGCGACACCGTGTCGTTGAACACCACCGTTGCGCAGATCAGCAAACTTGCCTCTGACATGGCCAACCGCGACGTCGTGATCGGAGCGATCATCGACAACCTCAGCGGCGTGATGCGCGACCTCTCGGTACAGAAGAGTCAGCTCACCGGGGTCGTGACCAGCGTCGCGTCGCTCATCGAGAAACTCAACGCGAACTCGGCGGCGCTGGGCAAGTCCGTCGACCAGGTCGGGCGCACCGCAGCAGGATTCGCAGATGTTCTGGGTCGGTCACGCACCGACCTGGCCGCGGCCGCGAACAACACCAGGTACGCGACGAATGGACTGATCTCGGCGGGAGCGGCGCTCGACCAGACCGTGATCGATCTGCCCAAGTTCCTCGCTCTTCTCTCGAAGGCCATGCAGGAGGGGGCGTACCTGAACGTGTACGCGTGCGATCTCGACATCTCGATCGGCAATGTCCTACTCCCGCCGGGAATCCTCAACAAAATCGGCGGCACCAAACACTCACCGGTGTGCCAATGAGTGGGCGCATGCGAAGAAGCTTCCGCCGGCACCGTCGTACGTGGTACGGCGTCATCGGCGCCGCCGTGATCGTGGCGCTCATTCTGCTGGTCACTGGAATCGGGCAGGCGCACATCGGAAAGAAGTCGTACACAGCCGATTTCGCGCAGGCGGGAGGTATCCGGCCGGGTGACAAGGTGCGCGTCGCGGGAATCGACGTCGGAGAGGTGGCCGACACCTCGCTGGAGCGTGATCACGTCAAGGTCACCATGAAGGTCGATCGCGAGGTCAATGTCACGTCAAACGGCTCGGCCGAAATCAAAATGTCGACGCTGCTCGGTCAGCGCTACGTCGATGTGTCACTGGGCAATTCGTCGCAACCTGCGCCCGACGGTCGGATCGCCAAGACCGCTGTCCCCTACGACCTGCAGAAGACCCTTGAAGTGGGCACCCCGGTGATCGCCGGTGTCGACGACAAGGCGTTGGCGCAGAGCATCACGACGCTCAATGCGCAGCTCTCCGACGCCCCGGCACTTGCTCGACCGACGATCGACTCGCTGGTCGAGATGTCGAAGATCATCACCAACCGCAAAGACCAGATCACCCAACTGCTCGCCGACACGAACACCGTCACCACGGTGGTGAACGACACCCAGACGCAATTGGCGGTCATCGTCGGTCAGGGCGGGCAACTCGCTCAGAAGATCGTCGCGCGTGAGGCCTTGGTGACCAAACTGCTCGACGGCGTTGCGGCGCTGACCGATCAGACGCGAGCTGTCGCCGCCGAGAACGGCGGCAGCTTCGCGCCGATCCTGGCCAACCTCAACACGATCAGCCAGGGCCTCCAGAAAAACCTGGAGAATCTGCGCAAGCTCTTGCAGATACTTCCGGTCACCACGCGCGTGCTGAACAACATCATGGCCGACGGCCCGCATTCCAGGGGATATCTCCCATGGGGTCTCTTCCCCGACAACTGGCTGTGTACCGCGCGTGTGGTGGATGGGTGCTGAGCATGGGAACGAGTCGACACGTGAACACGCATCCACACTGGCGCAGGCCGACGATCATCGTCGCGCTGACCGTCCTGGTTGTCGCGCTTCTCTCCGGGTGCTCACTGGTCCCGGCCAGTTGGAAGGTGGCCGTCGGGTCGCAGATCCAGGTGACCGCCTACTTCGCCAACGTCGCAGGCCTGTACAAGGACAACGACGTCGCTGTGCTCGGAATGCCTGTCGGCCAGGTGACTTCCGTTGAGCAAGAAGGCAATCGCGTCAAGGTGACCTTCAGCATCGACAAGAACATCCCCGTCCCGGTCGACGCGACGCCTGCGATCGTGAACACCTCCATCGTCACCACGCGCCATATCGAGTTGACGCCGACGTACTCCGGTGGGCCGAAACTGACAGACGGCGCGGTCCTCAAGAACGAGGGGCGTAGTCCGGTAGCTGTCGGTGATCTCTTCGACGCCGTCGATCGTCTGGTGTCGTCGCTGAGTACCGACACGGCAGGCGAGGGGCCGATCGCAGATCTGGTCGACATCACGTCGGGAACGACGTCGGGAAACGGCGAACGTATCCGCGAGGCCATCAACCAACTCGGTTCTGCGACAAACGTCTTCGCAGGCAACGGAGATCAGCTCACGCAGATCATCAAGAACACGCAGAAGCTCACCGGCGCGTTGACCGCGAATTACCCGAAGATGAAGCAGTTCTCGTCGTCGATCACTCAGGTGGCGTCAATGCTCGGGCAACAAGCTCCTGGGCTGACGGCGACACTCGACGATCTCAATCAGACGTTGCTCAACACGTCGCAGTTCCTCGGCAACAACTCGACGACCATCAGCGACTCGACGGGCAGACTGAGCGCGCTGGTGCGCAATCTGAGCGACTACTCGCGTCAGGTGGTCGAGACGATCGACGTCGCGCCGCTGCTGTTCCAGAACCTGGCCAACACTGTATCGCCGGAGCAACGCGCGTGGCGCTTGCAGGTGCTCCTTGACAAGTCGCTGATCGACGGTGAGGCGCTCAACCAATTCTGCCAGTCGATCAACCTGCAGAAGAACGGCTGCCGAACTGGCCAGCTCAAGGATTTCGGGCCAGACCTCGGCGTGTTCTCGAGTCTGCTGGAGATGAGCAAATGAGGCAGTACACGATCACGCTGGGCAGACCGCGATCGCCCATCTCGCGCGCCGCGATCGCGGAACATCTGCGGCCGATGCGTCGGGCCCAGATGACTCGGACCCAGATGACTCGGACGCAGATGGGTCGGACGCAGTCGGGTCGGACGCAGGGGAAGCGCCGACGCGGCGACGCGCGTCGAGGTGTCCCGGCGATCCTCACGCTGATCGTCGCGGCGACCGTCGGACTGTGCGGCTGCAGCGCGATGCCCGGCCTCACCGTCGAACAGCTCCCGCTACCTGCTCCCGGTGGGATCGGCGACGGCAAGACGCTCATCGCGCACTTCGACAACGCATTGAACCTGCCGACCCGCGCGAAGGTGAAACTCAACGGCACCGACGTCGGTGAGGTCAGCGACATCGCGGTGCGCGACTACACCGCGATCGTGCAGATGAAGGTCGCAGGCGACGCGCAGATCCCCGCGGGTACCGGGGCGCAACTGCGACAGGCGACGCCCCTCGGTGATGTCTTCGTCGCTCTCATGCCTCCGGCGAACGCATCGGGTCCCTCGGTTGCCGACGGCACGGTGCTCACCGGCCCGACGTCGGCTGCGGCGACCGTCGAGGACATCCTCGTCTCCGCGGCCGCAGTGGTCGACGGGGGATCGCTGGGGTCGCTGCAGCAGATCGTCACCGAGCTGAGCGCTGCCGTGGCGGGCGGACCGAGCAGCCCCGGCAATCTGCAGGGCGCCATCAAGGAATTCACCACCGCGATCAGCAGACTGAACGCCAACTCCGCCGAGGTCGACCGTTCGTTCCGCAACACCTCCGTACTGACCGCGGATCTCGCCGCGGGTCGACCGCAGATCATGGCGGCCATCAACAAACTCGGCCCGGCGATCGACACCATCGACGACCAGATGAACCTGATCTTGTCGACGCTCGACAAGACGAACAGCGTCACCGATGCGGCGAATGACTTCCTCGGCAGCAATTCCGACAGCTTCGTCTCGCTGGTCGGGAGTTTGCGAACCCTGACCGCCGAATTGCGCGACATACCACCGATTCTCGGGCCGGTGTCGCGCAATCTGGGTGAGCTGACGCCGAAGTTCGCCAAGACAATTCGAGGCAACTCTGTTGCGAGTTCAGCAAAGTTGTACTGGCTCACAACGGGATTCGGGTTCGATTCGGCCAGCAGACTGCCCGAACTGCAAGACCTCCAGGCTGGTGGGCAGTCGCTCGAGCAGACGCTGACCCGGGTTCTTGCGCAACTGAGCGGCACGAAGGGATGCTGCGGATGATCACCTGGTTGCGAAAGCACCCGAGTCTGCTCGGCAACATCGGGCTCGTCGTCGTCATGCTGGTCGGCCTCGCCTACATCGGGTTCGGTGCGCTGAGTTGGCGTCCCTGGCAGGGCTCCTACCACCTCACGGTCAACTTCCCGATTTCCGGTGGACTACAAGACAGTTCACGTGTGACGCTCCGCGGCGTCAACATCGGAAAGGTCGAGTCGCTCCGGGTGCAACCGCAGTCGGTGCAGGCCAACCTCACCATCGACGACGACGTCAAGATCAACCGGAATTCCCTGGTATCGGCATTGGGCTTGTCGGCGGCGGGCGAGCAGTACGTCGACTTCACGCCCACGACGAGCAGCGGTCCCTATTTCACCGACGGCGACACGATCGAGGTCAATCAGACGCACGTCACCGCGCCGTTCCCGGCGTTGCTCGAGTCGTCGTTGAATGTCATCAGTCAGATAGACCCGGTGAAACTCCGTGCCACAGTGTCGAGTCTCGACACCGCGCTGACCCCGGAGGCCGGGCAGACCAATCAACTCCGAGTGTTCTTCGACGCCGCGGGCACGGTCTTCACCGACCTGCGTCGGGTGCTGCCCGAGACCACGAAACTCATCCAGCAGACCGGTACGATCCTCGCCACGACTGCCAACGTCCAGCCCGACCTGGGGACGGCGGTGTCGGGCGCGAGTGCAGTGGTGAACTCTGCCGTTGCCGCGAACGGAGAACTCAACACGTTGCTCGGCAAGGGACCCGCCCAGCTCACCAGCCTGAGCGGCTCACTGAGTCAGATCCGAGATCCGTTGACCGGGGTGGTCCAACAGGTCGCAGACATCGCGCGTCAGGGCGCACTGCGCGCACCCGCTCTGGCGACCCTGCTGCCGTCGATCCGCGACGCCTCCTACATCAGCCAGGACATGTTCCACGACGGTGCGTGGTGGGTCATGGCGTCGATCTTCCCGCGGCCCTACTGCAACTACGCGGTCACCCCGATCCGCCCGACCAAGGTGCTCGAAACGGTGATTCCGACCAATCTGTACTGTGTCACCGAAGACAAGAACCAGCAGATCCGAGGTTCGGCCAACGCGCCCCGACCTCCCGGGGACGACACCGCGGGACCAGCACTGGGAGCCGACCCGAACGCACGGACGGTACCGCTGGGATAGGACTGGTCTACCGCCGGGATACGACGGTGTGGCCGCCGTGACGACCACGGCCGAATCCACCCGCGAAGCCGCACATCGCGCCCGCACCCGGGGCGGGCGAGCACACTGAACTGGAAGCACATGACAGCCGACAAGAACAGCACCGACGACAACAACGTCGACAAGATCGACTCCGACGACAACAGCACCGACAAGATCGACACCGACGACGCGCAAGAAGTCGGCACCGGTAAGACAGGCGCCGAGAAGATAGATGCCGAGAAGGTAGATGCCGAGAAGGCAGATGCCGCAGCGTCGGACGATGTCACCGAGCGGCAGGCTCCTCGGACGAAGAGTGCGCGTGCGGCGGCTCGCAGGTCCAGCGCAGCCGCCGACGGGACCCCTCAGGAGACCGCCGCTCAGAAGGCCGAGGGCGGTGCATCAGGCGACGCGGCAGAGCCGGAGAAGAAGGAGCGCAAGGGTTCTCGCCAGGTCTCCGTCACCATCAGCGCCGCGGGAATTCTCAAGGTGCTCGCAGGGATCGTGGTTGTCGCGCTGATCGTGGGTGTCGGACTGCTCGGTTGGGGCTACTACCGCGACCAAGAGAAGTTGGCTGCCTTCGATGATGCGAAGTCGGCGTCGTCGGTCTTCACCGTCAAACTCGTCAGCACCATGAATTCCGACGCCGTCGGCGACATGAAGACCCTGCTGGGGCCGCTGAGTACCGGAGAGTTCAGACAGAATCTCGAGCGTGAGCAGACTGACGGCTCCAAGGCGCTGCGCGATCTCAACGTCAAGGCCACTCCGACGGTCAAGTCGGTGTCGGTCGAGTCGTTCGACGCCGATCGTGCCTCGACGGCCGTGCTCGTCGAGGTGTCCGGCACGAGCACGATCGCGCCCAGCGGCGGTAAGGAGCTGATGCTCGTCTGGCTCAACCTGGTGAAGGAAGACGGTTCCTGGAAGGTGTCCAAACTCAGTGGGGCACAGGCCGGTTTGGGGCAGCAGCAAGGAGCGAGCGGTCCGGCCGCCGATACGCAGGGCGGTTCGCAGAGCCCCGCGCCGGCCGCGCCATCACCCGCCGCGCCTGCTCCTGCTCCCGGCGGCTGAGCCAACCGCGGCGACGTCGGCCCCAGTCGCCGACGCCGCGCCGGTTGCCACAGAGGTGTCACCGTCGCCTGCACGGACCAGGATGGCCACAGGGTTCGCGGCACGCAGTTCCCCGAGGTCTGCGACGCCCCGATAGACCTTGTCCGACAACACATCGCGCCAGGTCCCGGAGGGTAGGTCGAGGAAGGTCAGTGCCGCATCGTCGATGAGGCTGTGGGTGAATCGGGCCGTCACGACGATCACCTCGGGCACCTCGTCGACGACGCGTCCGAACGCGATCGCGTGGTCGGCGCCCGGCCCGTCGGCGTAGAGCGGTAGATAACCGCTATCGCGATCGAATGCTGCCGGACGTGCTGCGCGTACCGCGAGTGCCGCACGCACGACCCGCGCCTTGGGGTGATCGAGCGAACGGTCGTAGTCGACGGGGCGGCGGTTGTCGGGATCGACGAGCGAGTCGTCCCACCACTCGGTGCCCTGGTAGATGTCCGGTACGCCGGGGCACAGAAGCGCAATCGCCTTGCGTGCCAGCGCCTCTTGCTCCCACGCCGAGGCGATCCGCGAGACAAAACGTGAGATCAACTCGGCTGCAGCACCTTTGGTGATCTCGTCGATCCAGGCGTCGATCTGGCCCTCGAACTCCTCGTTGACGTCGGTCCACGACGTGTGCAGTTCGGCCTCCCGCGTCGCCTTGCGCGCGTAGTCGTACAGGCGCTGTCGGAGTTCGTCGCTGACGGTCGCGCTGCCGGGGGGATCGCCGATCGGCCAGACGCCGATGATGTTCTGCAAGAGGAAGTAGCCGGTGAGGTCATCCGGCGGGGGCCAATTCGACCAGAGCTCGTCGACGAGGAGCGACCACCGTTCGGGTACCTGGGCGAGCAACGCGATCCGAGCGCGCACGTCCTCACCGCGTTTGGTGTCGTGCGTGCTGGTCGCCGTCATGGCCAATGGCCATTGCACCGCACGAATCGCGTTGTGGTTGTGGAAGTTCTGCAGGCTCATGGTGGGGTCGGCGGGGTCGCTACCCACCTCGAGCGACGAGACGAGTCGCGCTGTCCGGTAGAAGAGGCTGTCCTCGATACTCTTGGCCGTCACGGCACCGCCGGTCTGTGCCAGCCGAGAACTCGCGGCACCGTCGTGCGTTGTCGCACTGATCACGGTATCGATGGCAGCGGCGAGATCTGCTCTGCGCGCGGCTATCTCGGTCGCGGTGGTGATCAGTAGGGGACGCAGCGACGGATAGTCGGCGCGGTACACGGGCAGCGCCGCGATCAGCTCTGCGGTCGCTTCGGCGACCGCGTCCGAATCGGCGTCGGGATCAGAATGGGTGATCGCGCGGACCAATCTGCGGTGTTCGCTGCCGAACTTTTCGTGCAGCGTCTGCAGTTTGCGTTCGTGCTCCTGTGTGTGCAGCCAATGCGAATCACCCGGTACGCCGGTGACGCGCAGGTGGATCTCGTCGAGTTCGACGACTCCCGACGGTGCGGTGAACACGGCGTCGATGATCCGCATCTGGTCGTATCCG
The DNA here is from genome assembly GCF_002500165.1 of Gordonia sp. UBA7860. Classification (NCBI taxonomy): domain Bacteria; kingdom Bacillati; phylum Actinomycetota; class Actinomycetes; order Mycobacteriales; family Gordoniaceae; genus Gordonia; species Gordonia sp. UBA7860. The sequence goes on from NZ_DLSO01000171.1 coordinate 9,216, forward strand.
GTCGTCCCCTCGACGGGCAAGGTCGGTTCGAGTTGTTCGTCGGCCGCCAGGATCTTCTCGATGTACAGCAGCGAGTCGGTACCGATGTCGCTTCGCAACTCGTCGAGGTAGGCCATCGGTTGCCAGAGTCCGTCGGGATGGTCGACGCGTAGGCCGTCGATGAGCTCGGCGTCGAAGAGTTCGTTGATCCAGGTGTGCGTTGCGCGATAGACCTCATGGTCTTCTTGGCGTAGGCCCGCGAGCTCGTTGACCGTGAAGAATCTGCGGTAGCCGATGAGGCCGCTGTCCCACGGCACCAGCCGATAGTGTTGGCGCGCATGCACATCCTGTGCGCTACCACCGAGAGTTCCTGGTGCGGTGGGGAATTCGTGGTCGTAATAGCGCAGCACGCCGTGCGAGTCGACGGTCAGCGGCGACAGGTCGCCGTCGGAGGCGACCACGGGGATCGCGATTTTGCCGTCGCATCCGTTCTCCGACGAGAAATCGACGTCGAAGTACGACGCGTACCGCGAGCCGGAGCCGCGCCGGAGTAGATCGGCGAACCACGGGTTGCGCATCACCTCGGCGACACCGGTGTGGTTGGGCACGATGTCGATGATGATTCCGAGGCCACGCTCGGACGACGCGACCCGGAGTGCGCGGAGCCCCTCGAGGCCACCGAGTGTGGCAGACACCTGGGGTGGTGGAACCCAGTCGTAGCCGTGCGTCGACCCTGGCATGGCGGTCCCGATCGGTGACAGATAGATGTGGCTGATGCCCAGCGCCACAAGGTGATCCAGGATGCCGATGGTGGCGGCGAAGTCGAAATCCGGTGTCAGTTGTACCCGGTATGTGGCGATCGGGGGTTGGCGATCGCTTCTCGTCATGCCAGCGTGCGCAAGACGAGGAGTGAACGCGCGCCGATCGTGACCGTGCTGCCGCAGGGCGCCGACTCGATGTGGGAGTCGCCCTGCGGATGTGTGGTGTCCAAGACGCCCTCCCACTCGTGGCCGAGCCGTTCGGAGGCCAACGTGAACTCGATGTCCTCGTAGTGTGCGTTGAAGCAGATCATGAAGCTGTTGTCGGAGATGACCTCACCGCGTTCGTTCTTTTCCGCGATGCCGTTGCCGTTGAGGAAGACTGCGAGGCTCTTGCCGAATCCGCTGTCCCAGTCGGCGGTCGTCATCGCCTCGCCCGAGGGCGTCAGCCACACGATGTCGAGCATGTCCTCCCCCCACCGGATCGGCTTGCCCGCGAAGAAGCGTCGACGTCGGAACACCGCATGCTTGGTTCGCAGGTCGATGGCCTTGCGGGTGAACGCGAGAAGGTCTGAATTCTTGTCGGCGAGAGACCAATCCATCCACGCCAGCGGCGAGTCCTGGCAGTACACGTTGTTGTTGCCCTGCTGGGTACGACCGATCTCATCACCATGCGCCAGCATCGGGGTGCCCTGCGACAGAAACATCGTCGCGAGGATGTTGCGCTGTTGGCGCGCGCGGAGCTCGTTCACTTCCGGATCGTCGGTGGGACCCTCGACGCCGCAGTTCCACGACCGGTTGTGGCTCTCGCCGTCACGGTTGTCCTCACCGTTGGCCATGTTGTGTTTCTCGTTGTAGGACACCAGGTCTCGCAACGTGAAGCCGTCATGCGCGATGACGAAGTTGATACTCGCCGACGGCCGTCGGCCCGTGGACTCGTAGAGATCTGACGAACCGGTGAGCCGAGAGGCGAACTCTCCCAACGTCGCGGGCTCACCGCGCCAATAGTCGCGCACGGTGTCGCGATACTTGCCGTTCCACTCTGTCCACAGCGGCGGGAAGTTGCCGACCTGATAGCCGCCCTCGCCGATATCCCACGGCTCGGCGATGAGCTTCACCTGGCTGACCACCGGATCCTGTTGCACCAGATCGAAAAAGGCCGACAGGCGGTCGACGTCATGCAGTTCGCGGGCGAGCGTCGACGCGAGGTCGAAGCGGAAACCGTCGACGTGCATTTCGAGCACCCAATAGCGCAGCGAGTCCATGATGAGCTGCAGCGTGTGCGGATGGCGTCCGTTGAGGCTGTTGCCGGTGCCCGTGTAGTCCATGTACATCTCGGGCTGACCGTCGACGAGTCGGTAGTAGGCGCCGTTGTCGATGCCGCGGAAGCAGACGGTCGGACCGAGGTGGTTGCCCTCGGCTGTGTGGTTGTAGACCACGTCGAGGATCACCTCGAT
>NZ_DLSO01000188.1:0-6020 GCF_002500165.1 Gordonia sp. UBA7860
CACCGTTCTCACGACAGTCCCGACAGTGTGTCGTGCGCTGCCAGCTCATTCAGCTGTGCGTCGAGTGTCACCTGATGGCGTGGCTGGCAGTTGGAGTTGGAGTTGGAGGAATTGTGTACCGAGCCGCGGCTGGCGTCACCTGCGCCGACTGGTCCTTATGCGGAGTTGCGTGGATCAGTGGCACGTCCATGGCCTACCCCGATCTTCGCGCGTCGGGCGGTATGGGCCCTTTCCAGTTTGGGAGTCTTCCTCGAATCGTCATGAATCACGCCCCACCAATTAGTAGGCTTGCCGACGCGGACAAGCTGACGGACAGACGTGGCCGATCGCATCGACTGGTCCTCTCCAGATGCCGACGTGTTCGAGTGCTTTGACTTCATGATGGACCTCTGAGTTCCATGCGGAAGGCGTGCCGGGTCACAGAGGTCGACGGAATAGACGTGCGGAGCTGAGTTTTCGCTCCTGACTAGGAAGGGGGCTGGGTCGACGTGCGTCTGTCCAGAATGGAGATCACGAACCACAGTCGGATCCAAGACCTGGATCTCGAAGTGCGGCGCCATGCGGTGATCGTCGGCGCGAACGACGTGGGCAAATCGTCGATCCTGCGCATGCTGAACCTGTTGCTAGGGACGACCACCGCTGGCCTTTACCAGGCACTTAGGCCCGCCGATCTCCGCGACCAGGCGCTGCCTCTTGTGGTCAACGCCTGGTGGTCAGAGCTCTCGGTAGAGAACCGTCGCCCCTTCCTCAATGAGATTGGGATCGCAGAGGATCACGTCAGCGAGCATCTGTGGGTCCAGATGGTGGTCGAGCTGGACCCCGATGATGACGAGTCTGTGTCGATCCGCCGATGGTTCCCGGAGAGCGGACACGCACGAGCGCCCAGTCGCGAGCAGCTGGAGGCGTTCGGTTGGCGCTACCTGAAGGCGACGCGCGGCGCGTCGATGATTGAGGGCGCGCACAGCCCGGTTCGGACGCTCCTGGCGGCTGCTGATCTCGGCCCAAACAAGGACGGATTGAAGGCCCTCCTCGATCAGTTCAACGAGAAGCTCGCGGGCAACGAGTCGGTCGGGGAACTCCTGAGTCGTGTCGCAAGTCATCTCAGCCGTTCGATGCCGCGTCCCGTCGCCAAGGATGATTTCTCGGTCCGGAGCATGACCGATCCGTCCAGCGATGTGCTCCAAGACGTGACAATCTTCCTTAACCGAGGCGACAACCAGGTCCCGCTCACCGAGCAGTCGGACGGAGTCCGCCAGCTCATGTCCATGACGCTCTTCGACCTGGCCGAGGGAACAGCGAACATTCTCGCGGTCGATGAGCCGGAGATCCATCTGCACCCGACAAGTCAGCGGACGGCAGCGGACCTGCTGAGCGGCGGTGCGAACCAGAAGATCATCGTCACCCATTCGCCGTACATTCTTCACCGATTCGAACCCTCGGAGGTCATCGCGGTGGACCGTCACGGCAGGTGTCACCAGATTGAAGATGCGAAACTATCGAAGGTCGAGAAGGTGCGCGCGCACTGGTGGTCACCGCGGCTCCTGGAGGCACTGACAGCGCGCTTCGTCATCCTCGTCGAGGGCGACGCCGACCGTGTGATCGTCGAAGCGGTGGCGCAGAAGCTGGGCACCGACCTCGACCGGCTCGGCGCCGTCGTCGTCGAACTGGACGGTGCGGACAAGTTTAGCAACGTCTTCCCGCTCCTCGGCCCCGACGGCTTTGGCCCGACCCTGCTCGGACTGGTCGACGAGCAGGAGAGCGGAAAGTGGGTCAACGCCTTCAAAGGCAAGCGGAGCACTGTCGTAGACAAGAAGGTCTTCATCTCAGATATCGACCTTGAGGACGAATACACCCGCGCTCTCGGCGGTCAAGTTGCGGCAAAGGCCCTTATTGACGGGAAGTTTTGCAGGGAACAGGGACTACTGCAAGCGACGGGCGTCGAGTCTATTGAGAGGATTGGCTCGGAAGCGGTAGCGAAGTTCTGCAGAGACAAGGGCAAAGTCGAGGCGGCGACATGCATCGCTGAAGCCCTGACGCCCGATGCAGCCGAGAAGATCGGTAGCGTGTCGCGTCTCGTGCGCACCCTTGGCGAGTTGAGCAAGCAGTGAGCGGGTTCTCGCTCAGCGAAGAGCAGCGCAGAGCCGCGACTTCCGCAAAGCCGCATCTTTTGATCATCGCGCCTCCGGGATGCGGCAAGACCGAGGTCCTCGCGCACCGCGCCGCCCATCAGATCGGCTCGCTTGAACAGAACCAGCGCGTACTCGCTTTGACCTTCACCAAGCGGGCGCGCTTGAACCTTGAACAGCGCCTCCGTTCCGTGGTGGGCCACGCGCGAGCGCGCCGTAAGATCGTCGTCCGCAACCTTCACGGCTTCGCGACCGAGGTGGTCCTCGCACATGGCAGCACCATCGGCCTCGACGTGGAAGGACTGGAGATGCCGAAGACCAGCACCATGCGGCGGGCGATGAAGTCGGCGGGCGGCGGGCCCGCCATGTATGACGCCGAGCACATCCTGAGCGACATCAAGAGGGGACCGCTCTCGGACGCCGAGGTGTTGGCGGCAATCCAGCAGCGAGGTCCCGTGCCGGAGGTCGTACTCGCGGAGAAGGTGGAGCGGTCGCGACAGGAGTCGAACCAGCTCCACTACGACGACCTTCTTAGGCACGCGCAGTGCCTGCTCCGCATCCCCGCGGTCGCGCGGCTCTACCAAGCGCACTTTGGCGCGGTACTAGTCGACGAGTTTCAAGATCTCTCGATGCAACAGCTCGATCTCGCCCTTCTGAGCTGCACGTCCAAGCGAACATTCGCCGGAGATCCGCTCCAGGGCATCTACTCGTGGGCAGGAGCAGCGCCCGCCGACGTCGAAGCAGAGATCAAAAAGACCTGCGGTGAGCCAATCAGGCTGCGCGAATCATACCGCTCCTCGCCGAAGGTCTTGGCGACTGTCAACTCGGTGAGTGAGCGGGTCGACCCGGGCTCTGGGCTGATCTCCGCAGAACCGGAGCGGTGGCCAGGCGGCGGCTGTTCCGCCGCCCTCGTGCTTGAGGACCGCGAGTCTGAGGCAGAATCTGTGAGGCGCCTGGCGGGATCGATCCTGGACCGGATGCCCGAAGCATCTATCGGAATCATTACGCGAGCAGGGTGGCGCAGGGAGACCATCGACGCGGTATTCCAGGAGGAGAGGTCCTTTCCAGTGCGCCGATGGGACCTCGCGATCGATGATCCTGCGACCGTCGCTCGTATCCAGTCGACGGTCGCAACCTTACCGCACGGAGCTAGCGTCGCGGACGCGCGGCTGGCGGTGCTCGATGCCGTCGACCCCGCCGATATTGACGCCCGAGAGCTGGTCGACGATGCGTTCGACGCCTTGGAGCAGAGCGCGGCAGTCACTGCGAAGGCTGCGGTGAGGTCGATCAGGACATCCGACCCTACGCAGGCGATTGGGCCCGGCGTTCACCTGCTCAACGCGCACTCCGGCAAAGGCCAGCAGTTCGACTGGGTGTTTGTCATCGGACTGGAGGAAGGGCACCTGCCGGGCAAACGGAACAGCCGCGGAGATGCACTTGCCGAGGAACAGCGCGTCCTGCTTGTCATGCTCTCTAGAGCCCGTCACGGCTTGGTCGTCACGAGAACTAGGATGGCGGACGGCATGCACGGGCGATACCAAGCCAAGCGGAGCCGATGGTGCCCGGGAATCCAGGCACAGTGGTCCAAGGTAGAAGAGATAGAAGCCCATCTGGAAGCGGATCTTCTAGTCTCTCCGCCGACTCCGTCGTAGAACTTCACATTCTTAGCAGCCCGATCAAACAATCGCGCGTGCTGCGAACCATCTATTGGGTCCAAGTGAACTCTTGCTGGGTGGGCGCAGGTCGTTCGAGGCGGAGTTGCACAGGCAGGCTGACAAACGCGGCTGCAGACGCAAAGCGAATGCCTATGCCGCATGACAATATTGAGTTTGCGAGCGACCGGGACGCTTCTACAGTCCGAATGGGTGGCTCTGATCACTCGCAGTGCTGAGCGCCAATATAGTCTGAGGAGCCTACCGCCCACACGGTGGTGAAGCCTAGAATTACGCAGCTGGATCGTAGCACTTGTGCGAGCTCGCATTTATCACGCCACCTGTCGGTGAAGGTGATCATCTCATCGTGATCCGGTCGAGTTTCGAGGCGAAAAAGGCGCGCCGCCGCTGAGCTGCTGACGCAGCAGCCCTCGGACAGAAGGTCTATGCACTGAGCGCACGAACAGCTCTATGGCTAAGGAGCATTGGCGTGACATATCTTGTTGAAAACGTGAATGGCGAGCAGCAGAGAGCTTGCTGGTGGGACATGCCGCAACGATCTAGCGCAACGGCAGGCACAAGCCGGGGATCTAGGTGATTGCGAAGCATGCTGAAGTACCCCAGGTTTAGTTCTATGTGGGTGCGAGGGCCGGATCGGTGGTCTCGCGTACTTGTGAGGCGCCGGTCAGGGTGGCCTCGTACTCGGTTGGGGTGCGGTAGTCGAGAGAAGCTGTGGCGCGACACGCTCCTCACACTGGACCGGGACCTGCTGCTAGTGCGCAAACACCACAGCATGCTCACCCTCGACCTTGCCCAGTACCTGTTCGCGAGGTCGAGTAGCCATATCAACTCGCTGATCTCACTGATCGCCCATGGACCTTGCAACCTGACTTGGCTCAATTTTCGTGATTTCGTCGATCGCGGGGCTGTGACCTTGGCAGGTCCCCGATAACCGGTCCAGGTAGTTCTAGAGCCAGTTCCTTCTTGTAGTCGGTCAGTCGATCTCGCAGCCCACGGGGTGGTGCTGGTGGGTGCATCCGGCAGCGTACTCGGCCGGGGTTTGGTAGCCCAGGGCCGAATGCCGGTGTCGGTGGTTGTGGTCGTCTTTGAAGTCGCCGATGACCACGCGGGCCTCCAACAGGGTGGGCCAGCAGTTGCGGTTCAAACACTCGTCACGCAGCCGGTTGTTGAACGACTCGATGAACCCGTTGTTCCACGGCGTGCCCGGCGGAATGTAGGAGATCCCCACCGACCCTGCACAGAACGTCTGGAGGGCCTCTGAGATGAACTCAGGGCCGTTGTCCATACGCAACACCAGCGGTGGGCCACCCCAGATCGCGAACGTCTTCTCCAACTCCTCGATCAGCCGATCAGCGGTGATCGAGCGGTCCACGATGTTCAGCAACGACATCCGGGTGTGCTCGTCAACCATTGACGCGATCTTGATCTTGTGCCCATCCACGGTTGAGTCGAACTGAAAGTCCAATGCCCACACCACTTTTGGCGCGTCCGCGGCGATAATCGGAACTGAGGACTGGCCCGCCCGCTTACGGCGCGGAGCTCGACGCACCTGCAGGCCCTCTTCTTTCCACAGGCGGTGAACCTTCTTCTTGTTCACCTGATCGCCCTCGTCGAACCGCAGCCACGCCCACGCTCGCCGGAACCCGTGACGCGGGTGTTTGCGGGCATAGGTACGTAGCTGCTCACGCAGGCCGGCGTCCGGATCGGCCGGGGTCTGCGCCACCGGCACACGCCGGTATGCTGAACGAGAAAGCCCAACTACCTTGCACGCCATACGCTCTGACATGCTCATCACGTCCTTGAGCATGTCGATCGCGGCACGTTTGGCGGTTGGGCTCAGAATTTTCCCTTGGCGATCTCCCGCAAGGCGTCCTTCTCCAGCTCGGCATCCGCGAGCAGCCGCTTGAGGCGGCTGTTCTGCTCGCGCAGCTCCTTGAGCTCTTTGGCGGCATCGCCGTCCATGCCGCCGTACTGGCGGCGCCAGTTGTACAAGGTCGCCGCCGATACCTCGAGCTCGGCGGCGATCTCTTCGCCGGTCTTGCCTTCTGCGGACAGCTCGTCGGCCCGGCGCAGCTTCCGCACGATGTCCTCGGCCGAGTGACGCTTACGTCCTGCCATGATCCCTATCGTCCCTTCTCCGCCCTCATCAGGGCAATCAGGACTCTAAACCCACCCGGACCGGTTCACTGGGGACACGCCAACCTGGGGTGATGGGTGTCGG
>NZ_DLSO01000203.1:0-3804 GCF_002500165.1 Gordonia sp. UBA7860
GTTGCGGTTCAAACACTCGTCACGCAGCCGGTTGTTGAACGACTCGATGAACCCGTTGTTCCACGGCGTGCCGGGCGGAATGTAGGAGATCCCCACCGACCCTGCACAGAAGTCGCGCAGGGCTTCTGAGATGAACTCAGGGCCGTTGTCCATGCGCAGCACCATGGGCGGGCCAGCCCAGATCGCGAAAGTCTTCTCCAACTCCTCGATCAGCCGTTCGGCGGTGATCGAGCGGTCCACGATGTTCAGCAGCGATAGCCGGGTGTGCTCGTCCACCATCGACGCGATCTTTATCGTCTTACCGTCGACAGAGGAATCGAACTGAAAGTCCAACGCCCACACCACTTTCGGTGCGTCCGCGACCACGACCGGCACCGACGATTGGCCGACCCGTTTGCGCCGCGGAGCACGCCGCACTTGCAGGCCCTCCTCCTTCCACAGTCGATGCACCCTCTTCTTGTTGATCTCGATGCCGTCGTCGAAGCGCAGGTGCGCCCACGCTCGCCGGAACCCGTGCCGCGGGTGTTTGCGGGCATAGGTGCGCAACTGGTCACGCAGTGCGGCGTCCGGATCGGCTGGCGTGCGTGCGTGCGGTAGCCGACGGTAGGCCGACCTGGAAAGCCCAACGACCTTGCACGCCATACGTTCTGACATGCTCTTCACGTCCTTGAGCATGTCGATGGCGGCACGTTTGGCAGTTGGGCTCAGAATTTTCCCTTCGCGATCTCCCGCAACGCGTCCTTCTCCAACTCCGCGTCAGCCAGTAGCCGCTTGAGACGGCTATTCTGCTCGCGCAGCTCTTTGAGTTCCTTCGTCGCGTCGCCATCCATGCCGCCGTACTGGCGGCGCCAGTTGTACAACGTCGCCGCCGACACCTCGAGATCAGCGGCGATCTCCTCGCCGGTCTTGCCTTCCGCAGCCAACTCATCGGCCCGGCGCAGCTTGCGCACGATGTCCTCCGCCGAGTGACGCTTACGTCCTGCCATGATCCTCATCGTCCCTTCTCCGCCCTCATCAGGGCAATCAGGACTCTAGAACCAACCGGACCGGTTCACGGGGGACAGGCCACCGGATTCGCTCAAAGCTGCGTTGACGATATCGTTGAGTTCGTCGAGTCGACGCGATTGCGTGTCAAGGTTAAGTTCAATTTCGTCGTCGCTCATCTGCTGGTCATTTCAGGAATTCGGTCGCGCACAACCTCGAGTGTTGCCGTCGCGGAACGTATCTCATCGAGTTCGACTTTCAAGGATTTGATCTGACTCTTGAGGTCCTCATTTTCTTTTTCAGTGGCAGATTTTTCTTTCTTCAGTGTATTTATCTTCTCGACCAGGAAACTTGTGGTGTCACTCATGTCATTGATTCGCTCCTGCAAGCTTTCCACAACTCGCCGCATCTTCTCTTCGCGATTTGGAGACTCCACGAGGACCATGCGAGCAAGTAGGTCGAGCTTGACAGCTTCGGCGGCGACCGTCCGTGACGCAATCGGACTGAACCGCGTTCCAGCCGCCGCGGCGCCTGCGAAAGCAACTCCTCCAGCCCCAGTCAACAGAAGGGTCCCGCCTGCTACACCGAAACCGCCAGCGGCGAGTGATCCGCCGCCGAGGGCGGCCAGGCCGGCGGAGGTCGCAGCGGCTCCGGTGAGTCCCATGGTTCCGCCGATCGCAGCGCCTATTGCTGGGGCTGCCCAGCCCGCAGTCGCCACGCCCACCCCTGCTCCGACAACCGTTGCGGCAGCGACTCGACCCCATTTGATCGACTTGCGCCGGAGTGCCTTCATCAGGCTCTCGAACTCTTGCGTTGCCGCCTTCAGGTCGCCCTCACGAAGCCCGACTAGTTCACTCGCCGCCTCGTTCAGGCCCGATTCTCGGGCCTTCTTCTCCCAGTGGGTTCCGTCATCCCACGGACTGAACGTCAGCAGCTCCACAAGCACCACCAGGGCCGCCGAGCGCTTCTCTACCTGACCAGCCAACCCAGTAGCTAAGCCAGCGAAGATCTCCACCTGCTCCCGTCCATTGCGAGTTCGGAATCCAGCAAGTTCCTGGGGCACCCAGTCGAGTTGGTCATCGGGAACAGTGGCAGCGTATGCGTCAGAGACAAAACGGTAGGAAGCTCTTCTCTTGCTTGCCCGCACCTTGGGTTTGTTCGCCGCATCAATGTCCTCTAGCAGCATCCGGGCTTGCAGGGTGCAGACAGTGAGCGTCTGCAGCGGACTCAGTCTTAGCTCCTCGGCCACCTGGTCTGCGGTCACGTCTTTCATCTCGTCCTCACGATTCATCGATTGAATGGCGGAACTCTATCGCTTGGCTATGACAACAGGAGACTCGTTTGCATCAGGCTCAACTTTCTCGCCCCTCGGGAGGTGCTCGCGCGGCGTCGAGTCGCTGATCGCGTAGTGGCCGTGCGGCGAGGGCATCCGGGAACTAGAGCGGCAGGCGAAGAGAGTTGCGACATTGCAAGTTGAGCTGAAGAATCCATGAAGCCGGTCTCTTGCCAGCTAGCCGTGGTTCACAGTCACGTTCCATATCTCCGGGGGCCAACTCGGCCGGAAGCTCCCCGCCGAGATTCACGACGCGACGATGGGGCTTCGTCGTTGCCCGTCAAGTACCCTCCGACGGACGCTCGCATCAGCCAATGCTGGCCGGAATGGTGACATCATCTCGGCCGCACCACAGCCCCACGGTTGGTCCCTCCCTTGAGCGTGGCTGTTCTCTGCGCAGGAATCTGTCGCGCTCTTTCTGGCGTGTCCCCCGTGAGCCGGTCCGGGTTGTTTTAGAGTCCTGATTGCCCTGATGAGGGCGGAGAAGGGACGATGAGGATCATGGCAGGACGTAAGCGTCACTCGGCGGAGGACATCGTGCGCAAATTGCGCCGGGCCGATGAGTTGGCTGCGGAAGGCAAGACCGGCGAGGAGATCGCCGCTGATCTCGAGGTGTCGGCGGCGACGTTGTACAACTGGCGCCGCCAGTACGGCGGCATGGACGGTGACGCCGCGAAGGAACTCAAAGAGCTGCGCGAGCAGAATAGCCGTCTCAAGCGGTTGCTCGCCGATGCCGAACTCGAGAAAGACGCGCTGCGGGAGATCGCCAAGGGAAAATTCTGAGCCCGACCGCCAAACGTGCCGCCATCGACATGCTCAAAGACGTCAAGAACATGTCAGAACGTATGGCGTGCAGGGTAGTTGGGCTTTCCCGTTCCGCCTATCGACGGCTGCCGCACGCACACACCCCGGCCGATCCGGACGCCGCACTGCGCGAGCAGCTACGCACGTATGCCCGCAAGAACCCCCGGCACGGGTTCCGGCGCGCGTGGGCGCACCTGCGCTTCGACGACGGCATCGAGATCAACAAGAAGAAAGTGCATCGGTTGTGGAAGGAGGAGGGCCTGCAAGTGCGGCGTGCTCCGCGCCGCAAACGCGCCGGCCAGTCATCGGTCCCGGTCGTTGTCGCGGACGCACCGAAAGTGGTGTGGGCATTGGACTTTCAGTTCGATTCCACCGTGGATGGGAAGAAGATCAAGATCGCGTCGATGGTGGACGAGCACACCCGGATGTCGTTGCTGAACATCGTGGACCGCTCGATTCCGGCTGAGCGGTTGATCGAGGAGTTGGAGAAGACGTTCGCGATCTGGGGTGGCCCGCCGATGGTGCTGCGCATGGACAACGGCCCTGAGTTCATCTCAGAAGCCCTGCAGGCGTTCTGTGCAGGGTCGGTGGGGATCTCCTACATTCCGCCCGGCACGCCGTGGAACAACGGGTTCATCGAGTCGTTCAACAACCGGTTGCGCGACGAGTGTTTGAACCGCAAC
>NZ_DLSO01000009.1:0-30679 GCF_002500165.1 Gordonia sp. UBA7860
CGATCGGTGGATCGAGGTTTAGCCTCAATCCACCGACGTGATGCCGAAGCCCGTTCGGGCAGAACGAGTGGATGTACGGGCAGTTGCGGGCATGCGGTGACCGCTGGTCTGCCCAGCTTTTCCACGGTGCAACTCCGGTCGTGCCGTCTCGGCGGGTCGGTCGGTGTTCAGGCGATAGCTGGCGGGCTGTGACCGATGGTGTTGGTCCACAGTCGAAGCCATGCGCCCGACCAGGGCCAGTGCGTGGGAAGCCGCAAGATCGGTTTTCGTTGCGGTCGACACAACCGGGCGGGAAGGTTGACGATCTTGCGGCGTAGCGTCGCCCCACGGGCGCGAGCATGCCCACCACCTGCAAGAACACCGGCGGCGCGCAGCAGATTGTGGGCGATCGCCGCGCAGAGCACCCAGGCGGAGTTCGCCCCGAAGCGCCCCGACGGCATGTGCGCCAGCGGCCCGTCGATGAGGTCGGCGAAGACGGTTTCGATGATCGCGTGCCGGCGATGGGTGACATCGGCGTCGGCGGCCGGGGCGGTGATGTTGGTGAAAAACGGGTGATATCGCCACACCGGGAACAACGCGTCGGGGAAGCGGGCATCTTTGACGCGACGCACGATCAACCTCGCGGTGACCGGAGCCTTGGTCGAAGCGAAAGCGGTGTAGGCGGTTTCGGCGACCTCGGCATCGGAGATCCACGCTCCGGTGTCCGGGTCACGCACGGCACCGGGATATCTCACCGGGGTCCACGCGTCGTCGGGGATCGAGTCGATCGCGCGTTGGACCGCGGTGTTCTTGGCCAGGACGAGCGAGAAGCACACCTTCGCGCGCAGGCATGCCGAGATGACCGAGCGGGTGCCGTAGGCGGAATCACCGCGTACCACGAGGGCACCGGTTGCGCCCGCTGTTCGGGCGGTGACGATGGCCTGCGTGACCATCCGACCTGACCTTTACCGGATCCGGCTTTCCCGGCGCGCAGTCGCATCCCGGTGATGATCGGCGTGGAGTCCGCCGTGCTGAGCGTCGTCGCCAGCGGGGACAGGCCTTTGCGCAGGATCTGTCTGCCGGCGATTTTCGTGTGTCCGTAGCTCGCGCCTTGTTTGGCGTGTCCGTAGACCGGGCGCAGCAGCGAGTCGATGTCGATGAACGCCTGCTCGGCCAGGCCGGGCAGGATCTCGACCCGGGCGGTGAGTGCGATCAGGTGTTCGCGGAGCACGGATTCGAGCTGGCGGGCATGGCCGAAGCTGAACTCGCGCAGCAGCGTTCCCACGGTCGAGGGCGCGTAGACGTTGCCGAACAGATGCTTCATGCCGCCCGAGCGCAGCAGGTCGATATCGTCGATGCTGTCGGCGCCGGCGCACATCCCGGCGATCAGGGTGAGCAGTTTCGGGCCCGGGTTCGCTGCCCCGGACGCGACCTTCGTGGTGGTGATCGAAACCTTCTCGGCGAGCAGGTCCGGCAGGCGGGTGTGTTCGGCCAAGGCCATGACCGGGACCAGTCCGGCGCACGAGACGAGGTTGTCCTCGTCGAACATGGCGGAGCCGTCGATGAACTTGTGGGACACTTTCACCGGAAGTGCCTTTCGTGAACTGGTGGATTTGTTGTGTGAGAACTCCAATCTTCCCAGTTCAGGGGGCACTTTCTTCAGTTCGACACGCTGCTGTGCAGCCGATCCTTCGGTGGAATCAGGCTTAGCCGGCAGTCCAGCGTTCGACGGCCAGGCCGTCCGCCGGGTATACGGCGCAAACCGATAGCACGGGCACCTCGCGACTTGGGCCTATCTCCCGGAGTGGATTTCGCGTTGGACAGGACAATTCGGGTCCGTCGAACAACGGCGTTGACATAGCACCTCGACGCGCACGAAGACCAGTCAGAACTCTCTGCCGGAGGCGCGTTCGCCCAACGGCAGGCGCTCTGAGGCCCTTCTCGGGTAGCGCGGATCGCGTCCCCCTGATTGCTGTCAGCTTGTAGTGCGGACCGCCGCGCATTTCAGAAGGATGGTGGCGTGCCGACGAAGAGGAAGACGGCGGTCTCATCGGTGTCGTTGAACCATTGATGCTGCACGCTCGCCGAGTAGTAGACGGTGTCGCCGGAGCGAAGCACGACACTCTGCCCACCAATGTTGAGGCGGACCTCGCCCATCACGACGTAAACGAATTCTTCCCCGGCGTGACTTGTTGCTGCCTCGGCGGAGCTATGCGGCTCGGCAGTCACTTCGTTGCAATCCATAAGTCGCGTTCCGCCCACGCAGAACCGGACCACGGCGTCGGGCCCGAGGTTGTAGCGTCGCGCTTCCCCGTTCCGGACCACTTTCACAGGTATGCGGTTGCTCTGTTCGAGCAGATCATGGGCTGTAGTTCCCAGTGTCTGAGCGATCCTGTGCAAGTTGATCACGCTTGGGGTTGTGTTGCCGTTCTCTACTTGGCTGAGGAACGGCTGCGAAAGATCAGTGCTGGTTGCAAGTGCCGACAGGGTCAATCCCGCGCTCTTGCGAGCGGCTCGAATCGATGAGCCCAGGGATCGCGCAAGTATTGCCTGATCGTCGTCATCCACACACGCAAGGTAGCAGTCTCCGAGCTGTCTGAACCACGGCAGATCGCGGACAGGTAACGCAACGGCAACCTCAGAAACACCAACGAAACTATACTGATAGAGAGAATGAAATATTCGTGTGGAGAATATTCCAGGTAAGCATCTGCCTCCCTATTGGAGTATCCCATGCCCGCTCTCACAGCGCCGCAGTCCCCGCCGGGCGCCAATCCTGTCGACCTCCGCCCACCAATCTCACAGCTCGTGATGTTCGGTATCCAGCACGTCCTGATCATGTACGCCGGATGCGTCAGCGTTCCGCTGATATTCGGCGCAGGGGAAAGTTCCCGAACACAATTCAAATTGTTCTCGGCAGCGGCATCACCCTCGCTGCCATCACTGCATTCACACTGAACCTCATTCTCAACCACACAGCACTCGGCGACAGCGCACGCAGGGCAATGTCCAACATCAGCGCAGACGCACGCGCAACCACAACCGACGGAGAGAATCAACATGCTAACCCCTGACACCAACGATCATTTTGAAGTCCCGATCGTCGACATCACCGCCTACACCACAAACGGCACGCCTGAAGCCAAAGCTGAAGTGGCAAATCAGCTCGACCAAGCCTGCTCGACTGTAGGTTTCATCCAGGTTCTCGGACACGGAATCCCCAACGAAGCGATCGACGGGTTGCGGAATGCAGTAGACGCCTTCTTCGCCCTGCCGATCGATGAAAAACGAACCTACCGAGTCGATGGCAACAGGGGATACACGCCGCCTAAAAGTGAATCGCTGAGACTGAGCCTCGGCCTAGAATCAGCAACCCGAATGAACGACTTCTTCGAGGCCTTCAACGTCGGTGCCGAGGCCAGATCATTTCCGGAACTCAACCTGTCCGAAGACGATTACGGCATCAACGTTTGGCCGACCTTGAGTAGCTTCAGATCCAATGTAGAGGCGTACTACGCGCACGCATCCCGAGTCGCCCGCACCCTGACCACAGTCTTCGCCGATGCGCTTGGCTTGCCCAGCGACTACTTCGAGTTCCTCACCGACCATTCTGTCGACGTTCTCCGAATGAACAACTACGCACTGCCCGAAGGCACTGTCAACCTGGACGGTGACCTAACCGGCATGGGCGAACACACAGATTTTGGCCTCGTCACAGTCCTCTGGGCCGATCAAGTGCCCGGTTTGCAGGTACTTGACGGAACTGGAAACTGGCACGATGTTCAGCCCATGGATGACGCACTTCTGATCAACTTGGGCGACCTCACCGCACGCTTGACCAATGACCGCTGGATGTCGACGCTGCACCGCGTGAAGCCGCCGATCGTCGACGGAACGATCAAGCGTCGACGCTCGGTTGCGTTCTTCCACGACGGCAACATCGATGCCACCATTGTCACTCTGCCCAGTCATCTCGAAGCAGACAACGGGCTTGCCTACGAGCCGATCCTCGTGCGTGACCACATTAAAGCCAAACTTGCCGGTTCTCAGCAAGGAAAAGCCAACACCGCTGCAGTTCGCGAAGCATCGCGCGTCCTCGCCGCAGTAAGCAAGGCGGATCGCTCCTAAAAACCGCATTGATGCAGAAACGGCACTCACTCACCACACTCCTACTCTCCAAAAAATCGAGGAACCTCCACATGAACGCACCGCTCATACCACTCGTTGATCTGAATTCCTGGCAAACCGGTGACGCCGAGACTCGGCGCTCGGTCGCCGCAGAGGTCGACCAGGCGCTCCAGCAGTCCGGATTCTTGCTCCTGGCCAATCACGGAGTCGCACCCACGCTGGGAACCGAGCTGCGTGCTGCTGCCAAAAAGTTCTTCGCCCTTCCGGCCTCAGTAAAAGCGCAGTATGAGACTTCAGTCGGCGGCCGCGGGTGGCTGCCGAGTGGCAAGGAAGCCAATTCCTTCGACGGCGAGGACTCGGACTCCAACAAGCCCGACATGAAAGAGAGTTACACCATCGGGCGCGATTACCTTACTGGTGACCCCGCCCTCGACAAGTATTGGTTCCGGCCCAACGTGTGGCCAACGGAAGTCCCCGAACTCCAACAGTGCGCTACCCGCTACATGACTGAAA
Source organism: Gordonia sp. UBA7860 (assembly GCF_002500165.1). Taxonomy (NCBI): domain Bacteria; kingdom Bacillati; phylum Actinomycetota; class Actinomycetes; order Mycobacteriales; family Gordoniaceae; genus Gordonia; species Gordonia sp. UBA7860. The sequence continues at coordinate 4,621 of NZ_DLSO01000009.1, forward strand.
TGTACCGACTGTACGACGACCTGCTTCGCATCTGCGGTGAAGCGCTCGACCTTGGTGCAGAGTGGTTCATCGAACGCACCTCCAGTGGAACCCGAACCCTCAACATCAACCGCTACCCCTCGCTTGAGGAGGCCGGTGCGCCGAAGGAAGGGCAGTTCCGCGTCGGCCCACACACTGACTGGAGCATTTTCACCCTCCTCGACCGCCAAGTAGGCTACGGCGGCTTCCAAGTCGAGAGCAATGGAGAGTGGTTCGACGCGCCCTTTGTCGAAGGAGCACTCGTGATCAACATCGGTGACCTAATGGCCCGCTGGACGGGCGACCGCTGGCGCTCGACCCGCCATCGGGTCTTGCCGCCACAAGACCAAGCACCAAAGGAAGAACTCATCTCGCTGATCCAGTTCTGCGACGCCAACGTTGACGCCGTCGTAGAGCCGATGCCCGCACCCGTCGGAGTCAACACAGACCTGCCCGCGATCGAGGCCGGCGAGTATCTCCGTCGGCGTGCTCAAGCCGCGACGGTCAGCTGATCAAGTACCCACTGCTCTCTATACCCGACCGAATCTCGCCTTCGTTCAGGTCAAACCGCTTGTGCGCGGCCGCCAACGCGGGAGCGCCCGTCAGCTAGGAGACTCATGACTACACAGAACATATCCCTGTCTTTTGTCAGCATCATCTGCAGCGACTTCATCTCGCAAGCATCGTTCTATGGGACCGTATTTTCTCTGCCAGAAATCGAAGAACTCGCGTCAGAGCACTTTCGAGCGTTGCGCGTAGGCGGCACTACTCTTGGGTTTCACACTCCGGGGGCACTCGAACTTCTCAGTCTGCCTCCGGAGACGATCATCGGTGACAGCTCGGCCTCATTCTGGACGTTTGAAACCGCTGACGAAGCGGCAGTGGACACGCTCGTAGCTGACGCGTTGACCGCTGGTGCCACGCTAGTCAAAGCACCGTATCTGACCTACTACGGTGCGCGGCAGGCAGTTCTGCGTGATCCAGAAGGAAACGTGTTTCGGATCAATAGGAGCGGTGTCCAATAGTTCCGGTGCGAGCCGAGGGGTTAAATGTCGCCGCGAGTACTACCCGCCATTCACGCTGAGTTCGTGTTGCAAACGACGCAGTTGTTATACCCCAGGGAGGGCTAATCCGACTCGCCGCAGGCCGAATAGGCTCCAGTTCAAGGGGGCCAACCCGGCGACTAACTAGGCGCTATTGTCGACGACTTCGCTGCACATACAGGCGTCGACCACCGGAGGATTACCGAGCGCCCTGCTCAGCGACGAAGGCCGCCGCCAGAGAATGCGCGGTCCAACTGGCGACATCACTACGCCAGATCACGGTTTTGTTCAGTGCTGCTGCGGCTAGCCACGACTTCATCTGCGGTCGATGTTGCATCTATCACCTAGTCGACTTGGAAGCTGGGCATCGACGTCGCCGCCCGTCCGCCTACACACGCACCGCGTTCTGCACCCGAAACCCTGATCGCAGCTATTCTGCCGGTTCTAATAGCGCTACTTACCAGTAACGATGGCGATGGCCACGGCCATCAGGCCGTGCATGACCCCTGGTCGCTGGCCAGGAATGCGTGGCCGGCATTGCCGGCGACACTGACTGTGCTGGAGATCGCCAGCATCGCGAAGTGGTATCGCTTGCCGGCGTCGTCGCGGCGTAGACGCACCAGGTGGCTTGCAGAATGAAGACGTCGATCACGACGGGTAGGAGCCAGGTCAGGCGGTCCGGGATGGCCCCGGACATGCGGGCGAGGTCGCTCAGTGCTGTGAAGCTCAGGGTGAATGAGGCCGCAACGACGATGAGGCTCAGGATGACCGCGGTGGCCACGCTGGCGGTGTTCGTCGCGGCCTCGGTGGTGTTGCGGGCGTGGGTAGGGTCGGACATAGATCAACAGCTCCATTTCTGTTGGTCGTCGGTCCTGGTGGTGCTCCAATCACCACCAGGACCTCTTTAACTCACCCCGTCAGGCGGCAGGCCTGACATAGATCAAACGTTGTGCAGTTGTGCCGTTACAACGTCAGTGGCGGGGCCTGCCTGGCTTCGTGTGTGCGGTTGCGGCACTCTCGGCGCGGATTGCCTCGATGACCTGCTCCGGCGTCATCTCGTTCATGAGCTTGCGAACGGCATATCGTGCGATAGCGCTGCGAGAGTCGATCCGAGGCTTGCTGCGGCGGCCGGCAATGCTCACCTCTTCCAGCCAGTCGTCGGTCGGCTCATCGAAGTAGATCGTGCTCGGGCCGACAGTGCGTCCCGCCGCACTCGCCGCGGTCGCCGCACTCGCCGTGCTCGGTGCGGGTGCGGGAGCCGCAGGCTGCTTCTTTTTGGTAGGCGAAGAGGCCTGCGCGGCCGCTGGGGCGTTGGCTGTGGTGTCAGGTTGCTCGGGTGCCGGCTCCGGCGCCGTAGCCGGTGCGGCAGAGACAGCGGGGGCTGTGTGCCGCGGTGGTGGCATTGAACGTGCCCTCGCGCGCTTCTGTCGGGCCTGGGCCATGTCATCGAGTCCACTCATCGGACGTACTCCTGGACGAACTTCGCGGTCTTTTCGTATGCCTCGGCGACAGGCTGCAGTGCCTTTGCCGGCGGGTTCTCTGAGGTGATGGCGATTCTCTTTGTCCGTCGTTCCACCGCAACTGCTCGAGGAATTGAAGGGCCAACCTGGACCGGGGTGCCTTCGACCGCCCTCGCGAGCCTTCTGAGTTCCGCCTCAGGCGGGACAGGCGGGATCATCGTGGGCGAGATGATGAGCGGATAGTCGGGCATGTCGTTGATCAGCTCTTCCGTGGCCGTCAGATCCAGGTTTCGGAGTGGGGTGGGGACGATGACGGCGTGAGCGACACTGAGGGCGCCAGCCGCAGCTGGGGAGATCCCGGGGTGGGTGTCGACGATGACCCATTCGGTGTCCCACTCCCCCGCCCATCGTTCAAGAGCGTCGGCCACGACGTCGTGCTGGGGCATCTGGTCGTAGAGGTCGGGGTGGCCGGGAACGAGACGTGGTTTGCCGTGCCCTTTCAACGGACGCGGGGTGCGGCCGCTTTGGAGTGCGTCGAGAATGGGGATGCGGAGCCGGTCCAACGGCCGATAGCCCCACTTACCTGTCACTCCCCCACCGTCGTGTTCGAAGTCGACGAGGACCGCATCGAGTAGGTGAGCGAGCTCGTAGGCTCCCGTACTCTTCCCCACCCCGCCTTTTCGGGAGTGGTGCACGACGATCTTTGCCATTGCGATCCTCCATTGTTGAAGCGTTGTGACTGCACAACGCTTAGAAACTCGTTCCGACACTTGGACGCTGGAACGTTCTGCCGTTTCAGCTTTGTAGTCGCGGAACGTTGCAACATTTCGACCGGGAAACTTTCAACCTGTGCAACTTTTGAACGTTCCCACGTTGCAACGTGGCTGCGTTACAACGCTACAAGTTTTCAGCGGTGTAACTGCGTGGCGCTGGAACCATTTAACTACACAACGTTCCCCAGTGACAACGTTACACGCGCACAACGTTCCCAGTTCCTAACGTTCCCAGTTCCTAACGTTCCCATCTCTTAACGTTTCACAGCTCTAATGTTTCCACATTTGGACGTTGTAGCGTTACAACCGCATCCGCGTTCACTCGGGATGAAGGTGGAGACGATCGAGAAGCAGCATGGACGTGCTGGGACCCCCAGGTGGGGGGGGGTCTCAGCTATCGGGTGTCGCGGTCTCGGGTGGCGGCGCAGGCCGCGCACCGGCCCACCGGTAGTCGCTGCGACCAGGCATCTCGGTTGCCACGGTGACGAACAGGCTGCCTTGCTCCCGTCCGGCTATATCGGTGTGGGTAAGACGGTCCCGAAGAACCTTGAGCCCGCTCCGCATGCGAGCCCGCTCACCTGGTCCTTCGGCGTGGTAGGCCTTGCGTTCGCCGACGATCCGCGCGCGGAGTTGTTTCGCTCGCTCGAAAGCACCGATAGAGGTAGCCGCGGAGTCGACAGCTCCCTTGTCTGCCTGAGCGGGGACCACTGTCCAGCGAGTTCCCTTCCCAGTGCCGATCCGGGTGACCAGGCCGAGCGAACCGAGAGTGTTGAGCAGACCCAGGACACCCCATCCAGTACCGCCGGGGGGCAAAGGGGACTTACCAGCCACCTCGGAGGTGGTAACCGCACGTTCTTGGGTGGCCAGCAGGGACCAGAGGGTGTAAGCCAGGTGCCCTAGTTGCCCCCAGAGGGGGTGGAGCCATAGGGGGACTGTGACGTCATGGTCACCATTTCCCCGGTAAAGCTCGTCTGGCACTCGCAGCGAGTAGAGGGCAGCCTCGTTGGCTGGCCCATCCTGCCAATCACGGGTGCGAACAAGCAGGCCGCGCTCCTGGAGGCGTTGGAGGTGGACGTACGCACGGCTGTCGCACACCGACATCCAGGTCGCGAGGCACCGTTTGGCGATCGGGCGATCGACGAGGCCGTGGCCGTCGGTGAACCGGTGTGTGATGACGGCGACCGCGGCCGCGACGAGGTCGGGTTCGTCCCAGGTGGCGATCTCCGCCAGCGCGTCGTCGACAAGTGCTTGGTCGGCGGGGTCAACCGGCGGCCGATGGGTACTGGCACGCGCAGTGATGCTCTGCCAGTGCGCGGCACACGCAGAGCGCGCGCGCCGGCGGTCACCGTCGCGGTCGCGGAACTTCGCAAAGGCCGGACAGTGGGCGTAGAACCATCGCACCGCGGCAAACGAACGAAAACCGACATCCCACAACACCCACGCTGCGGCCGTCGCCGCCGCTGAGCGGTCCTCGCCTCCGGTGTCGTTGAGGATGCGCCACTGCTGCGCAGAGATGGGCGTGCGCCGCCGCCAGGCTCGTGGCGCCTGCCACTGCAACTCCTCCGCACCATCGCTGTCAGGGGCAAGTTCGTGCATCTGTGCGACCGCGGACAGCGCGACCATAGGACCCGGGGTGGGGGAGTGGGGGGTGAGGTCGTCAGTGATGGCGGCGCGGAGTCGATCGCCGGCATGGGCAACGACCGCGCCGATACGCACCCTCTTGACCTGACCGTCGCGGCGGTGGACCTCTACCTCGAGGCCGGGGCGGTAGACCTCGGCATCGAGCTGCAGCGTGATCAGCACGAGCAGGAGGTTCTGGTAGATCACGATGAAGAACAGGTTGAACAACCAGAACTGCCACTTACTCATACGGGAGCGCAGCACGGCCCAGCGGTAGTCCTCGGTACCGGTATACCCACCGCGTCGGGCGAAGTTGAACGTCAGACGGATACCCCACGCCGTCACGAGCACAGCCATCACCGTCACGCGAACGTCGAAGTGGCTGTACGCCGCGAACACCCAGAGGTAGATGACAGGCGCGATCGACCAGATGCGGTCGACCCACGACGTGTCGCCGGTGACCAGCGACGCGACCCAACAGCCAAGCGAGATGACACCCGCGATGATGGCGACGACGGCGAGGCTCGACATATTGACTCAGTTCACCCGCGCCAGCGGCACAAGGCTTCGACGGCCGTCAGGTCGTACTCGGGGCCGGTGGTGCCAACGGTGATCAGCGAGACGCCCTCGGCGCTGATGGCATCGGCGGTGCGCACCAGCTCTTCGACGTCGCCGGTGAACGGGATGCCCGCCGACCGCTCGATGGTTTCGGGGTCGCGGCCGATCTCCTCGCAGTACCCAGACAGCACCTTGGTCTTGTGCCGGTAGGTCTCGACGTCGTTGAAGCCGTGCCAGGCATCGGCGTACTTCGCGACGAGCGGGAGGGTCTTCTTCTCGCCGCTGCCACCGATGAGGACCGGAATGTGCCGGGTGGGTTGGGGATTGAGCTTCTCGAACCGTGAGGCGATCCGCGGCAGTGCCTCGCCCAGCTCGCCGATGCGGCTGCCCTTGGTGCCGAAGTCGTAGCCGTACGCGTCGTAATCCTTCTCGAACCAGCCCGCGCCGATGCCGAGGATGAGTCGGCCGCCGGAGATGTGGTCGACTGTGCGTGCCATGTCGGCAAGCAAGTCGGGATTGCGATACGAGTTGCACGTGACGAGCGCGCCGATCTCGACGCGTTCGGTCTGCTCAGCCCACGCGCCGAGCATGGTCCAGCACTCGAAATGCGCGCCGTCGGGGTCGCCGTAGAGCGGATAGAAGTGGTCCCAGTTGAAGATGATGTCGACGCCGAGGTCTTCTGCCCGCAAGACCGCGTCGCGGATCAGCGAGTAGTCGGGGGCGTGCTGCGGCTGGATCTGGACTCCGATGCGAATGGGAAATGCCATGTCTCCCAGTCTGCCCCTCCGCGAGCGCCGCGTCGATGACCAACTTCCGCCGGTCGAGCCCACACCGCCGGTCGAGCTTGTCGAGACCACTTCTTGCCTCCAACGCAATGCTGCTCGACGCCGCGCGGCGGCGGTGTCAGGCTGGACCGATGAGCCACGACCAGAACCCGCACACGGCGGCCGAGTGGGACGCGAGGTACGCCGACACCGAGCGCCTCTGGACGTCGAACGTGAACCCCTCCCTGATCGCTGAGGCCTCCGACCTGGCGCCGGGCACCGCGCTCGACGTCGGAAGTGGCGAAGGTGCCGATGCCCGCTGGCTCGCCGAGCGCGGATGGCAGGTCACGGCGATCGACATCTCGCAGGTCGCCGTCGACCGCGCACGGCAGAGCTTCCCCGGACCCGAGATCACTTGGCTGCAAACAGATCTCGTCGTCGACGACGTACCGGGTGGTGACTTCGCTCTCGTCGCAGCGCACTACTTCCCGATCCTCGCCGAAAACCGTTCGGTGGCAGAGAAACTCGTCGACGCCGTCCGGCCGGGCGGCTCACTGCTGGTGGTGGCACACGCGCCAGACGGCGTGCGCGCACACGGGTTCGACCCCGCCGACTACGTGCAACCGGACGACATCGCGACCCTGCTCGAAAGCCGGCCCGCGGACGGTGAGTCCAGGGAAGGTGGCTGGGAGATCGTCACCCACGAGACCCGCCCGCGCGGCATCCCCGCTGGTGGCGGGCACCACATCGACGACGTGGTGTTGCTGGCGCGTAGGTTGCCCGCTCGGTAGCGGCTTGCTCTAGCTCCAGTCGCGCTGCGACCGCTTCGACCAGTAGTCGTCGGGCGACTCGGGGTGCGCGACGAGTTCCGTGAGCACCGCGGGTTCGAGTGTCACCGTGCCCGCGGCGACATTGCTGTCGACCTGCTCGACACTCACCGCGCCCGACAGCACGTGTGATGCCCAGGGCTGGGCCAGCGCAGCCGCCAGCGCGACCTGGTCGGTGGGTACGCCCAGTTCGTTTGCAGCGAGGTCGACGGCGCGTCGGGCGTCGGAGTCGTCGTCGACGCCAGGCGCCAACCGGCCGTTGGCCATGGCCTCCTTCACGACCACCGACAGGCCCGCCTCCGCGGCCTCCGCCAGCGCTGGGCCCACCGACGTCTCCAGCAGATTCCACGTCGACTGGACGACCCCGAAGAGCGGTGCTCCGCCGACTTCGATCGAGAGCGCTTGTCGCACAACGTCGGCCTGCGACGCGCCCGACGTCGAGAAGCCGATGCGATAGCCGTCGTCGCGCAGTCGTGCGAGCGCGTCGAGCAGTGCGGGGTTGGTCAGTGCCGGACTGTCGGGTGTCAGCGAGTGGATCTGGTAGATGGAGAGCGCTTCGCCGAGTATCGAGCGGCTCGCGGTCCACTGGTCGACGAACTCGCCGAGACTGTGGTCCTTCACCTCGTGAACCGAGGCGTCGAGTTCCCATTCGCCGACGTAGCGGTAGCCCCACTTCGACGCGACGACCACGTCGTCGACGTCGGGACGATCACTCAACCAGTCGGCGAGGAACTGCTCCGACAGTCCGTACGACCGCGCGCAGTCCAGGTAGCGCACCCCGTCGGCGTAGGCGGCGTCGAGCACCGCGTACGTGCGCGCACGCATGTCCTCGATGCTGCGTTCCTCGCCGAGGTCGTCGTCTCGTCCGGTCGTGATGTACGCCGGACGTCCGACCGCTGCCAGGCCCAGTCCGATTGTGGCGCTTGGTGTTGTCACTTCTCGACCTCGTGAACCCCGTCGACTGTGTCCGCTCGTGTGTTGGCCTGCATGCGTTCGAGTCTATCGAGCGGCGCTGCTCACTAGGTGAGTGCGGCGCGCACCGAGGCGGCCGTGTCGGCTTCGAGGCACCGTTCGACGAGCCTGGGATTGGTGGTGGCCTCGATGCCGCGTACCGCCTGCTTGACCGGTGGGACCGCGCGGGGAGCGACGCTTAGCTCCCGCACCCCAAGCGCAACAAGGAGATCCGTTGCCGTCTCATCGGCCGCCAGCTCTCCGCAGACTGCGACCAGGCGGTCGGGTCCCGCACCGCGACAGACCCTGTTGATCAGTGTGACGACTGCGGGATCGAGTGGATCGGCAAGCGCCGCAACGGAAGTGTCGCCGCGTTCTGCGGCAAGCGTGTACTGCGTGAGGTCGTTGGTACCGATGCTGAAGAAGTCGACGTGCGGTGCGAAGGCGGCGGTCTTGAGGGCTGCTGCAGGGACCTCGATCATGATTCCCACCTCGAGTCCCGCCGGTACACCACGTCCGACGGAAGTGATCATAGAGTCGAGATGCTTTCGGGCGGTGAGCAGTTCGTCGACGGTGGTCACCATCGGGAACATGATGCTGATCGGGGTCTGGTGTGCGACGGTGATGATGGCTCGGAGCTGGTCGTCGAAGAGGGTCTTTTCCGCCAGTGCGAGGCGGAGCCCACGCAGGCCGAGGAAGGGGTTCTCTTCGGCGGGTTGCGGCGCGAACGGGAGTGGTTTGTCGCCTCCGACGTCGAGCGTGCGCAGCGTGATGCGTTGGCCGCCAAGGGCATCGGCCATAGCGAGGTAGGTGTCGATCTGCTCGTCGACGGAGGGTGGCAGCGCACGGTCGAGGTAGAGGAACTCGGTACGGACCAACCCTGAACCGTCCGCGCCACTTTCGGCCGCGGCGCGTGCGTCTTCGACGGAACCGAGGTTGGCTGCCACCAGTATTCGCGTGCCGTCGGCGGTGCTCGCGGACTCGTGCGCCGCCGCGCGGGCGAGTTCTCCGCGCTCCGCAGCCCGCGATGCCTCGCCGCGCAGGCGTTCGAGGGTCTGACTGTCAGGGTCGACGATGATCTCGCCGGTCGATCCGTCGAGGGCGACGGTGACACCTGGTTTGATGGCCAAGACGTCGGAGCCTGCCGCGACGACCGCGGGTATTCCTCGCGCGCGGGCGAGGATTGCAGCGTGACTTGTCGGGCTCCCGCCTTCGAGGATGATGCCAGCGACCTTCTCGGCGTCGAGGACGGCCGCCTGTGCCGGCAGCAGATCGTCGACGACGAGGATGCCGGTGCCATCAATGGTTGCGTCCGCGATGCCTGCCAGCTTTCGGAGCACCTGCTGTCCGACCGCGTGCACGTCGACGGCGCGTTCGCGCAGGTAGGGGTCGTTGACGGCGCGCCATTCGGCTTCGACTGCAGCCACTGCCTCCGCCCACGCGTGTGACGCGGGTGCGCCGGACTCGATGCGCTCGCGGGCCGCGGCCACGAGGTCGGGATCGTCGAGCATCACCAGGTGGGCGTCGAAGATGGCGGCGTCGGCGGGGCTATGACGCGCTGTCGTGGCGCGCAGGCCCTCGATGTCGGCGCGTACAGCGTCGAGGGCGTTGCGCAGTCTCGTGGACTGTGCGTCGGCGGAGTCGTACTGCTCGTCGGGGGGCTCGACGTCGACGACCGCGGGCGTGAACACCGGACCGATCGCGATCCCGGGCGACGCCGGCAGGGCGGAGTGGTCTCGACAAGCTCGACCAGCGGTGGTAACCCGACCAGCGGGGGAGGCAGCTCGACCAGCGGCGGCCGTGTCCTCCTCGCCAAACCGGTTGCGCGCCAGCGTGGTCAGGTGTTCGACGGCGGCGCGGGCGTCGGGGCCGCTCGCGTCGATCTCTAGGCGCTGGCCGCACCGCACGGCGAGGCCCACCACCTGCGACATGCTGCTCGCCGACGCCGGGCCTGCGCCGGTATCGAGGTTGCGCAGCGTGACCTCGGCGTCGAATTGTCTTGCCTCCGTCACCAATCGGGCGGCTGGCCGGGCGTGGAGGCCATGCGGGTTCTCGACCTTGACGACGGCGGTCTCACCCCCGGTCGGTGCATTCACACCGCCAGCCGGCACATCCTCGACGCCCAACGCCGATCGCTTGGGCGTCAGCGCCTGCGCCGCCTCGGCGGCGACGTCGGCGGGTGAAGCCCCAGAGGCGGCGGTCACGGCCGCGGCCATGAGTCCCTCGACCAACGGAGCCGCCGACAGCACGGTGCGCTCGCGGACCTCCGGGTCGATCAGTTCAAGCGCGAGTTCGGCTGACAGAACAGCACTTCCGAGATCCATCAGGACCACGACGCCCTGTGCGTCGTCCGCCTTCTCGATCGCGTCGACGATGGCGGTGGCATCGGTGCCGAAGGTCTCGGCGTCGAGTCCCGCTGCGACGGCGATGCGCGTCGTCGATCCGTGGAGCATCTCCGATGCCAGTGCCACCGCGGCGTCGGCAAGCGCCCTGCTGTGAGAGACGACCACCAGCCCCGTCATGGTGTGCCGGTCGCGTTCACGGCTTCGGCGAGCGCGTCGACGAGCATCGCCGCGCTCGTCGCTCCCGGATCCTGATGTCCGACGCTGCGCTCACCGAGATACGACGCGCGACCCTTGCGGGCAACCATGTCGACGGTCGAATCGCGTCCGGCGGCGGCAGCATCGGCGGCGACCTGCAGTGCCTTCGGCAGTGCTGCGCCGTCGGCGAGCGCCGCATCGAGGGCATCGCATGCGGGGTTGAGCGCATCGAACATGGTCTTGTCGCCGGGCTGTGCGTGTCCGCGGTCGACCACGCCGGCAAGGCCGGCGCGCAGTGCCGCGGCGAGCGTCGTGCCGTCGATCTCGCTGCTGTCGCCGATGGCGCCCGCCATCCGGAGCAGCAGGGTGCCGTTCAGCGGCCCGCTGGCGCCGCCGACCTTGCTGACGAGTGTCATGCCTGCCTTCTTCAGCATCGGTCCCGGCAGGTCTGGACTATCGGCGAGTCCGTCGACGACGGCGGTCATGCCGCGTTCCATGTTCGATCCATGGTCGGCGTCGCCGATAGCGGCGTCGAGTTGGGTCAGGCCGTCGACGTCGGCACCACGTCGCTGGTGAACAGGCGGAGCCAGGTGGCGATGGTGTCAGTGGTCAGGGTGGTCATGACGTGCCCTTTCGATCAAGCCCAGTGCAGGTTCGGTGTGTCGACCGGAGCGTCCCACAGATCGGTGAGTTCGTCGTCGAGTCGCAGGAGCGAGACCGAACATCCCGCCATGTCGAGGCTGGTGACGTAGTTGCCCACGAGGGTGCGCGTTGCGGTGATGCCAGCGGCGTCGAGTAGTCGTGTGAATTCGGCGCACATCAGATAGAGCTCGATCAGGGGTGTTCCGCCGAGGCCGTTGACCAGCAGGACGACCCCGTTCTCGCCGAGGGTGAAGTCGAGGTCGGCGAGAACCGGATCGATCAGCATCTGCGCCATCTCATTCGCCGAAGGCAGTTCGACGCGTTTGCGGCCCGGTTCGCCGTGGATGCCGACGCCGAGTTCGATCTGATTCTCGGGGAGGTCGAAGGTGGGGTGGCCGACCGCGGGGACCGTGCAGGAGGTGAGAGCGAGGCCCATGGTGCGTGCGTTGTCATCTGTCTTGCGTGCCAGCCTGGCGACTTCGGCGAGGTCGGCGCCGCGCTCGGCGACCGCCCCGGCGATCTTCTCGACGAAGACCGTGCCGGCTACACCGCGTCGACCGACCGTGAAACTGCTGTCGGTGACGGCCACGTCGTCGTCGACGATGACAGACACCACCTCGACGTCGGCGAGCTCTGCGGCCATCTCGAAGTTCATCACGTCGCCGCTGTAGTTCTTCACGATGTGCAGCACGCCAACGCCACCGTCGACGCCGCTGGTGGCGGCCAGGATCTGGTCGGGGACGGGCGATGTGAAGACCTCGCCGCAGGCGGCGGCGTCGAGCATCCCTTGGCCGACGAATCCGCCGTGCAGGGGCTCGTGGCCGCTCCCTCCGCCGGAGACCAACCCGACCTTTCCGCGACGTGGTCCCTCCGCTCGGAAGATCACCCTGTTCTCGTGGTCGACGCGCAGTCGGGGATGAGCGGCCGCAACCCCGCGCAGTGCGTCGGCCAGCACATCGGCCGGCTCGTTGATGAACTTCTTCATGAGCCACTACTCCTACGGGACACATCTGCGGGTACGCACGGTGAGGCCGAGCAATTCATTCGACATTATCGAATGAAATGTCACACTACGCCCCGCGCGATGTGACGGGCAATACTTTCCGAAGATGGAACAGGCGAGATCTCTCCCCGGGGAGATCGCTGAGACGATTGCTGCGAGAATGTCTGGATGATTCAGTCCGTAGACCGCGCGCTCCGCGTGCTCACGGTGCTGGCGGGCGACCACCGGATGAGTCTCGGACAGATCGCGGAGAGGCTCGAGCTGCCGCCGTCGACCGTGCACGGCATCGTCCGCACGCTGCTCGCACACCGCATGGTCGTGCAGGAGCGCGATTCGGGGCGCTACCGCCTCGGACCTGCGGTTCTCACCTTCGGAAACGTGTACCTCGACAGTCTCGAACTCCGTGCGCGGATCGCGCCGTGGGCTGAGGATCTCGCACGACGCAGCGGACTCGCGGTCCGCACCGCGGTGATGTTGATCGACGACGTCGTGGTGGTCCATCACCAACCGAGGCTCGACGGTTCGCGGCAGATGCCCGAGGTCGGAATCGTCATTCCCGCGCACGCGTCGGCCCTGGGCAAGGCGATCATGGCGTTCGACGCCAAGCTGACCGACGACATCCTCGACGCCGACCTGCGCGACATGACCGGCTCGACCCTCACCGATCCGGCGGCGCTGCGCGCGACCCTCGCCGATGTGCGCGCGACAGGACTCGCCGAGTCCGTCGAAGAGGCTGTTTTGGGTGAGTGCGAACTCGCAGCCGTGTTGACCGACCGGATGGGTGGTCCGATCGGTGCCGTCGGTGTCGTCGCCACCGCGGAGCAGTGGCCACTCGAGTCGTCGGTCGCCTCGATGCTGCGCGACGTCGCCCGCAATACCTCGCGCGAATTGGGCGCTGCCACTTGGCCTCCCGTGGTTCAGGACGAGCGCGCCACCGACAAGGATGCCTGGCGGCGGAGGTCCCGCACAGGTTGATCGGGGCAGCTCGGGTGTAGAGAATGTCCGACCTGCATGCGAACATGTGTTCTATGCGGATCGAGCGACGCGAGCGGCACGAGGCGTCGATACTTCACGCCGACCTCGACTCCTTCTACGCGTCGGTCGAGCAGCGCGACAACCCGGCACTACGTGGACGGCCGGTACTCGTCGGCGGTGGGGTGGTGCTCGCCGCCAGCTATGAGGCCAAGGCGTTCGGCGTGCGGTCGCCGATGCCGGGCCACGAGGCGCGGGCGCTGTGCCCGCGCGCAATAGTGGTGCCGCCGCGCTTCGAGGCCTACGTCGAGGCCAGCCGCGCGGTCTTCGAGATCTTCCACGACACCACACCCATCGTCGAGGGCATCTCGGTCGACGAGGCGTTCCTCGACGTCGCGGGCCTGCGTCGAGTGTCGGGAACACCGGTCGAGATCGCGGAGCGTTTGCGTAGACGCGTCAGCGACGAGGTGGGACTGCCGATCACTGTGGGACTTGCGCGCACCAAATTCCTCGCAAAGGTCGCGAGCGCCGTCGGCAAGCCGGACGGGCTGCTCGAGGTGGCACCGGGAACCGAGCTGGCGTTCTTGCATCCGCTACCCGTTCGGAGGCTGTGGGGCGTCGGGCCGGTGACCGAGGCCAAACTGCACGACGCGGGCGTCACCACGGTCGGCGGGATCGCCCGGCTCGGCGAGCGCTCACTCAAGCACATCGTCGGACCGGGCTCTGCGCGTCACCTCTTCGCGCTGTCGATGGCCACCGATCCGCGTCGTGTCGAGACCGGGCGTCGACGCTCGTCGATCGGTTCGCAGCGGGCGCTAGGCCGTCGACCCAAGAGCGAAGCCGACCTCGAGGCGACCGTCGTCGCTATCGTCGAGCGCCTGGGGCGTCGCCTTCGTAATGCCGAACGAGTCTGTCGCACAGTCGTATTGCGTCTCCGGTTCGACGACTTCTCACGTGCAACACGGTCGCGAACACTGTCCGACGCCACCGATCGCACCGACGTGATCATGTCGTCGGCGCGCGGATTGCTCGACGACGCCCTGCCCGTGATCCGCGACCGCGGATGCACGTTGATCGGATTGTCGCTCACCGGACTCGACGAGCGCGACTCGATACAGCTCACCCTGCCGTTCGACCAACCCGACCCTGCCGACCGCCGGGTGCGCGCGGTCGAGGCGTCGAGTCCGCTCAGCGGTCGGGGCGCGCACCTCGACACAGCGATGGACGATCTGAGAACGCGATTCGGCCGCGACGCCGTCACCCGCGGCGTACTCCTCGGACGCCACCACGGCGACGACGCCCCGATGCTCCCGGACTGAACGGCAGCCCGTTTCCCGTGCGCAGAACGCGCAAAACGTGCCTTACGCGCACAAGCTTCACTGTGATCTGGACTACCCCGACACTCGATCAGTAACGGGCAACACACCGCTCGCGAACGACACGAGAAAGAGCACGGAAATGTTGGTAGCACTCGGGTTGGGCATGGTCGCCACGTTCATGTTCCTCATCATCACCAAACGCGCGACACCAGTGGTCGCGCTCATCCTGGTCCCGGTCGCGTTCGGGCTGTTCGCCGGCGCAGGCCTCAGCATCAGCGACATGATCACCGACGGGATCAAAGAACTCGCCCCTACGGCGGCGATGCTGTTCTTCGCGATCATCTTCTTCGGGATCATGATCGACGTTGGGCTCTTCGACCCCATCGTTCGGCTGGTGGTCCGGATGGTCGGGCACGATCCGGCGCGGCTGGTCGTCGGCACCGCAGTGCTCGCGATGGTCGTCTCACTCGACGGCGACGGCTCGACGACGTTCATCATCACCACCGCGGCGCTCCTACCGCTTTATCTGAAACTACGCGTCAGCCCCGTCGTCCTCACCGTCGTCGCAGGTCTCGCGAACGGCACGATGAACATACTTCCGTGGGGAGGCCCCACGGCTCGTGCGGCGAGTGCGCTGAAGATCGATACCAACGACATCTTCCTGCCCATGCTCCCCGCGCTCGGGGCTGCGCTGCTGGTCGTCCTGGCTTTCGCCTATCGCCTCGGCGTGCTGGAGCGTCGTCGGATCGGGCGTCTGGAAGTCGACGACGCAGTGCTCGTGCCGCGCGGTGAACTGGTTGCCGCTGGAGTCGGCGGGTCCGGGACGACATCGAACAACCGACCAGCTATCTCGACTGGTTCGGGCGGAACCGACTCCAGCACAGGCGATGTCGCCACGCCGTCGGATGGCGACGGGGAGTCGGCGTTCACCGGGGTTCTCGATCCGAATCGAAAGACGTTGCGGCCCAAGCTGGTCTGGGTCAACGCGACCCTGACGGTCGCCCTGCTGGCGATCCTCGGAGCCGACATCGTCGCGATCCCCGTTCTGTTCATGATCTTCGCGGCTATCGCGCTTGCCGTGAACTTCCCGCACATCAAAGATCAACAGGAGGCCATCACCCGCCACAGTTCCAGCATCGTCTCGGTGGTCGCGATGGTGCTAGCCGCTGCGGTGTTGACCGGAGTGTTCAGTGGGACCGGGATGGTGGACGCCATCGCACATTGGATGGCCGACGGGATTCCGAGCGCGATGGGTCCGCACATGGCAATCGTCATCGGGATCGTTTCGATGCCGTTGACATTCCTGATGAGCAACGATGCGTTCTATTACGGTGTGCTTCCGGTCCTCTCGGAGACCGCCTCGCGGTACGGCATCGATCCCGCAGAGATGGCACGCGCCTCGATCACCGGCCAGACCGTTCACATGCAGAGCCCGCTGGTGCCCGCGATCCTGCTGCTGGTCGCGCTCGCGGGGGTCTCACTGGCCGACCATCACAAGAAGGTCCTGTGGCGAGCAGCACTGGTATCGGTGACGATGCTTGCTGTGGGCGTCGTGGTCGGCGCGATCCCGTTCTGAGAGTTCGAACTCCAACCGCCGCACTACTGCCGACGCCTAGGCTCTACACATGCGATTACGGACGCAGGTTCTTCTGCTGCAACTGTCCGTCATCGCGGTGAGCCTCGGCGTCGGTTTCGGCGTCGTGCTCGCGGGTACCGACGACCGTAGCCGCGACGAGTACGCGCAACGCGCGCTCGCGATCGCGCAGTCGGTGGCGGCCGATCGTGAAACGGTCAGCGAGGTCGCGGAAAGCGACCGCAGCGACCTCGACGTCAGCCAACTGGCGAACGGTCCGATTCAAGCCCAGGCATCCGCGGTGCGTGAGCGCACCGGAGCGTTGTTCGTCGTGATCGCGAACGCCAACGGCATCCGGTTGTCGCACCCCGATCGGGGCGAGGTCGGGAAGCACGTGTCGACCGATCCCACCAAGGCGCTGTCGGGGCAGGCCGATATCACCACCGATCGCGGCACGCTCGGCGAGTCCGTGCGCGCGAAGGTGCCCATCATCGACGACGGTCGCGTTGTCGGACTGGTGAGCGTGGGTGTCTCGACGGCCGACCTTGCGGCAGCGACGCGTCGGGCAATCGGGACCACGGTGCTGATCGCTCTGGCGGCGCTCGCCGTCGGCGCGGTGGGATCAATCCTGCTCGCGCGTCGATGGCGTCGACTCACTTTGGGTCTCGAACCCGACGAACTGGCCGAACTGGTCCGCGATCAGGGCGCCGTGTTGCACGCCATGGCCGACGGCGTGCTCGCTGTCGACGCGACCGGTGTCATGCGCGTCATCAACGACAAGGCACGTCAGCTGCTCGACATCACTGATGAGGTCGGTGCCAGCGTCGACGATCTCGAGCTCAGCGACCGGATCCGGGCTGTGCTGCGCACCCCGACCCCCGATCCGGTCGCCGCGACCGTCGGCGACCGCATCGTGCTGGTGTCGTCGCACCGGGTCGATGTCGACGAGCGCGACCTCGGTATCGTCGCGTCGATCATCGATCGCACCGACGTCGAAGAGCTCACCCGCGAGATCGATTCGATGGGCGCGATGAGTACGGCATTGCGCGCACAGCGCCACGAGACGGCGAATCGGCTGCACGTGCTCGCCGGCCTCCTGCGTCGCAGCCACGTCGACGAGGCGCGCGCATACCTATCCGAATTGACGGGCAGCGCAGGTCATTTCGGTCTGGAAGGAATCGAGAACATCGACGAGCCGCATCTGTCCGCATTCCTCGACGCCAAGGCCTCGCACGCCAGAGAACGCGGCGTCGTACTCGGTCTCGGCGATCAGACGTGGGTGCGCGGGACGCTTCTCGATCCGATCACGGTCACGACCGTCGTCGGAAATCTCGTCGACAACGCGATCGATGCAGCAGCGCAACGCATCGGAGAGTCCGATGGCGACAACGATTCACGGCCACACGTCGACGTGGACGCGATTACGGAGGGCGACGAATTGCTGATCACCGTCACCGATTCGGGGCCGGGAATCGGATTCGACGATCCCGCAACGATCTTCTCCGACGGTGTCACGACAAAGGACGCCCCGTCGGTGCCGGGAGGACGGGGAATGGGTCTGGCGTTGTCGCGGCAACTCGCCAGGCGACTCGGCGGCGACATCGTCGTCGTCGATCCTGGTGGAGAGCGTCGGAGCGACGTTGAAAACCGTTGGGGTGGTGCGGTTATCGTTGCACGACTACCCGGCGTGTTCGATTCGACAGCGGTTGTCCGATGAGTACGCCGACGCGTGAACTCGGGGTGCTGATCGTCGACGACGACTTTCGCGTCGCCGGACTCCACGCGGCAATCGTCACCGCGCTACGAGGTTTCCGCGTCACCGCGACGGCGGGGTCGGTCGCGCAGGCGCGCGAAGCCCTCGCTTCGCACCCCGACACCGACCTGGTCTTGCTCGACGTTCATCTGCCCGACGGTTCCGGCATCGACCTCCTTGCCGAGTTGGAGTGCGACTGTTTCATCGCCGGTGCAGAGACCGATGCAGCCGCTGTGCGTCGCGCGCTGCGTGCCGGTGCCCTGACGTACCTCATCAAACCGTTCGACGACACCGAACTCGCACGACGTCTTGCCGGCTACGCCCACTATCGGCGTGCACTCGCCGCTGAGCACATCGACCAGGCGGCCGTCGACGCCGCGCTGTCGGCCATGCGCACGGGTACTCGACCCGTCCCTCACGCCGGCGACAGCGGCTCGCACACCGAGCGCACGATCCTCGACCAGTTCACCGAGGGCGAGTCGATGTTCGCCGACGAGGTCTCGGCACGAATCGGGGTCTCGCCCGCGACCGCGCGGCGCCACCTCGCGGCGCTCGTCGACAGTGGCAGGCTGCTCATGTCGCTGCACTACGGCAGTACGGGTCGCCCACGGCAGGTGTATCGGCTGCCGGGGTGAGATCTCCGGGCAAACACCCCTTCCGGGTAACACCTTGGGCGAATTTACGGTGAAGAGCCGCGCACGCGGCTTGGTGTCCGCGTAGAACTGATGGAAGGGGGAATGGACAAGAGCACCATCAAGAGTCGACGAGTTCGAAGGGAACCCGCATGACCGAGGTCTCCACCCAACAGCGCGCGTATCAGCAGGCGGATCTCGACGCCGACCTGCGATGGTGGGCGGCGGCGAATTACCTCACCGTCGCCCAGATCTATCTGCAAGACAATGTCTTGCTGCGCGAACCACTTTCGCGCGACCACATCAAGCCTCGTCTGCTCGGCCACTGGGGGACCAGCCCGGGACTCTCGGCGATCTATACGGTGCTGAACCGGATCATCAAGGAGTCCGACAGTTCGTGGCTCTACATCACCGGTCCCGGACACGGTGGTCCCGCGCTTGTCGCGAATACGTACCTCGAAGGCACCTACACCGAGGTCTACCCGAAGATCTCCCTCGACGCCGACGGCGTCAAACGTCTCTGCCGTCAGTTCTCGACGCCCGGCGGCATCCCCAGTCACGTGAGCGTGCAGACCCCGGGAAGTATCCACGAGGGCGGCGAGCTCGGATATGCACTGGTACACGCGGCGGGCGCGGCCTACGACAACCCCGACCTGACCGTCGCCTGTGTCATCGGCGACGGTGAGGCCGAGACCGGGCCACTCTCGGGTTCGTGGAAGATTCCGGCCTTCCTCAACGCCGCGCGCGACGGCGCCGTGCTGCCGATCCTTCACCTCAACGGGGCGAAGATCGCCGGTCCGACGGTCCTCGGCCGCAGTACCGACGCCGAGGTGACCGACTATCTGCACGGGCAGGGCTGGGTTCCGACATTCGTCGAGGGCGACGATCCCGCCCAGGTGTTCTCCGACCTGCGCGCCGCGATCGTGGAGGCCCGTCGTCGGGTCGGTGAGATCCAATCCGAGGCGCGCGCAGACGGCGCCGATTCGACGTTGCCCGACACCCATTGGCCCGCAATCGTATTGCGCACACCCAAGGGTTGGACCGGACCGAAAGAGGTCGACGGCAAGAAGATCGAGGGCACGCACTGGGCGCATCAGGTGCCGCTCTCGGGCGTCCGGGAAAACCCCGAACACCTCGCGATCCTCGAGGAGTGGCTGAAGTCGTACAAGCCGGAGGAGATCTTCGACGACAACGGCGCCATCGTCGAATCGATTGCCTCGCTTGCGCCTGCGGGCGATCTCCGGATGGGTGCGACGCCGTATGCCAATGGTGGTCGGTTGCTCTCGCCGCTGCGGCTGCCGCCGATCGAGCAGTACGCGCTCGACATCCCCGAACCGGGCGACGTCTCATTCGAAACGACCCGCGTTCTCGGTGAGTTCATGCGCGACATCTACACGCAGAACTCCGACGCCGACGGCGGCGGCACGTTCCGGCTCTTCTGCCCGGACGAGACGTCGAGTAACCGGCTCGGAGCGGTCTTCGAGGTCACCGACCGCGCGTGGCAGCTTCCGGTCACCGAATACGACGACAACCTCTCGCCGTCGGGTCGTGTGATGGAGGTGCTCAGCGAGCACCTGTGCCAGGGCTGGCTCGAGGGCTACACGTTGACCGGTCGGCACGGTGTGTTCGCGACCTATGAGGCGTTCGCGATGGTGAGCGCGTCGATGGTGGTGCAGCACACCAAGTGGTTGCAGCACGCGGCGACGCTGCCGTGGCGCGAACCCGTCGCGTCGCTGAACATCCTGCTGACGTCGACGTGCTGGCGAAACGACCACAACGGGTTCTCGCACCAGGGTCCCGGGCTGATCGACCTCGTGCTGCCACTCTCACCCGAGGTGGTTCGCGTGTGGCTGCCGCCGGACTCGAACTCGCTGCTGTCGATCTCGGATCACTGCCTCCGCAGCCGCGATCACGTGAACCTGATCGTCGTCGACAAGCAGCCGCACCTGCAGTACCTGTCGCTGGAGGAGGCCAACAAGCAGGCCGCCGCCGGAGCGTCGATCTGGGATTGGGCGGGCACCGAGAACGTCGAGGGCGAGCTACCCGACATCGTGCTCGCCAGCGCGGGCGACGTCCCTACGCAGGAGATCCTCGCCGCCGCGCAGTTGCTGCGCGAGTGGGTGCCGTACCTGCGTGTGCGCGTCGTGAACGTGATGGACCTGATGGTGCTGCTGCCGCAGAACGATCACCCGCACGGACTGTCGGACGAAAAGTTCAACGAGCTGTTCACCCGCGACGTCGACGTGGTGTTCGGATTCCACGGCTACCCGCGCGCGATCCACCAGTTGGTGCACGGGCGTACCCATCCGGGACGCTTCCACGTGCGCGGCTTCTCCGAACAGGGCACGACCACAACCCCGTTCGACATGGTGGTGCTGAACAAGATGAGCCGCTACCACCTGGTGATCGAGGCGCTGCGTCGCGCACGCCGCGCCCCCGAGAAGGCCGAGGAGCTGGTGGCGTACTGCAACAACCAGCTCGCCCGCCACCACGACTACGTCCGCGAACACTTCGAGGACCTCCCCGAGGTGCGCGACTGGAAGTGGTCATCCCCGAGCGGCTCGCGGGACTAGGCGCGCCGGGGTCGGGTGGACTCGGCGGGCTCGGCCGGCGGGCGGGCCTCGTCGGCCGGCGGCCGCGCGGAAAGTAGGGGAAGGGTTCTTTCCCCTACTTTCTTGGGGCGCTGGAGGTCGAGTAGTCGTGTGTTCGACGTCGCGCTGCCCCTGGCCCGACGTCGGGACGCGGCACCGGGGTGCAGGAACTAGGGGAGGCGTTCTTTCCGTGGGTTCCTTCGGTTTCTCCGCACAGCTTCTGGGGGAGAGGTCAGTAACTCGAGGAAGGGTTCTTTCCCCTACTTTCTGTCGGGGCGCACGCCCCGAGCGGTCGTGCGGTTCGACGTCGGGACGCGGCACCGGGTGCAGGAACTAGGGGAAGCGTTCTTTCCCCGGGCTTCTTCGGTTTCCCCGCGCAGCTTCTGGGGGAGGGGTCAGCAACGCGGGGAAACGTTCCTTCCCCTACTTTCTGCGGGGGCGTTCGACGTCGAGCCGCCTAACCCCTGCCCGACGCCGGGCTCCAGGACGCAGGAACTAGGGGAAGCGTTCTTTCCGCGGGCTTCTTCGGTTTCCGCGCGCAGCTTCTGGGGGAGGGATCAGCAACGCGGGGAAAGGTTCCTTCCCCTACTTTCTGCGGGGGCGCTCGACGTCGAGCCGCCTAACCCCCGCCCGACGCCGAGCGCCGAATCGGCCCGCGGCGCTGCCCGCCCGCGGACTAGAGTGTCCGCATGACGATGCACGTGGACGCAAGCAACCCGGACCTCATCACCGTGGACGTGCCGACGCACTGGTACAACCTCGCGGCGGAGCTCTCCGAGCCGATCCCGCCGCACCTGCATCCGGGCACCAAGGAGCCCGTCGGACCAGACGATCTCGTCGCGCTCTTCCCGAGCGGACTGATCGCGCAGGAGGTCTCGACCGAGCCGTACATCGAGATCCCCGAACCGGTGCGCGAGATCTACAAGATGTGGCGGCCGTCGCCGCTCATCCGTGCGCGACGCTTCGAGGAGTCGCTCAACACGGGCGCGCGGATCTACGTGAAGTACGAGGGCGTCAGCCCCGTCGGCTCACACAAGACCAATTCCGCTGTCGCGCAGGCGTATTACAACAGCGTCGACGGTGTCCGGAAGCTCACCACCGAGACCGGCGCGGGTCAGTGGGGTAGTGCGCTCGCGTTCGCGGGTGCACAGTTCGGCATCGACGTCGAGGTCTGGCAGGTGCGCGCGTCCTATGACTCGAAGCCATACCGCGGCTATCTGATCCGCACATACGGCGGCACGATTCACTCGAGCCCGTCGACGTTGACCGAGTCGGGCCGTGCAATTCTCGCGAAGACCCCCGACACCACTGGCAGTCTCGGGATGGCCGTCAGTGAGGCCGTCGAGGTCGCCGCCAACGACCCCGACGCCAGGTACGCGCTCGGCAGCGTGCTCAATCACGTTGTGCTGCACCAGAGTGTGATCGGTCAGGAGGCCGTCGAACAGCTCGTCGCCGTCGAACCCAATGGTGCAGACGTCGTATTCGGTTGTGCGGGTGGCGGTTCCAATCTGGCCGGGTTGGCGTTCCCGTTCCTGCGCGAAAAGATCCACGGCCGGTCGAACCCGAGGGTGGTCGCCGCGGAGCCCTCGGCGTGCCCGTCGATCACGCAGGGCGAATACCGCTACGACCACGGCGACGTCGCGGGCCTCACCCCGCTTCTCAAGATGCACACTCTCGGAATGGATTTCGTGCCCGATCCCATCCACGCCGGCGGTCTGCGCTACCACGGCATGGCGCCCGCACTGAGCCACACCGTCGAGCAGGGCCTGGTCCAGGGTGTGGCGATCGATCAGCACGACGCATTCGCCGCGGGCGTGCAATTCGCGCGTACGCAGGGCATCGTGCCCGCGCTCGAGTCGACGCATGCGATCGCGGCGTGCGCTCGACACGTCGCCGACAATCCTGCTGAGCAGGTCGTCGTGATCGGATTGTCGGGTCACGGTCAACTCGATCTTCCTGCCTACGCGGAGTTCCTCGACGGGAAAATCTGAGCGTGATCACCGCGGGCGTCGACCTTTCTGCCTCGCCCGCGTCGACCGCCGTCGCCGTCGTCGAATGGCGTGAAGACGACGTCGGCCGTGGTGGGTACTCGGCTGTACTACGCGAATTGGTCACTCCCGCAGATGATTCGACGATCCGCGCGCTCGTCGGCGGCGCTGATCGCTGCGGCATCGACTCTCCATTCGGATGGCCCGACGCCTTCGTCGAGTTCGTCAGCGCTCACCATCGTGGCGACACAGCGAAGGAGTCGCAGCTCGACGACATCGCAACACGTCGCCCCCTTGCGTACCGACGCACTGATCGCCACCTCGTCGAGCACGGACTGGGCCGACCACTCAGCGTGTCCGCAGATCAGATCGCGCACGTGGCGTTTCGCTGTGCGGGTCTGCTCGCCGACCTCGGAGTGTCGGATCGGATCGACGGCTGGGCCGTCGAAGCGTATCCCGCTGGCGCACTGAAGCATTGGGGACTGACATCGCGCGGATACAAACGTTCGACGCATCGTGATGTACTCGCGGGTCTTGTCGACGACCTGCGAGCGGCGGCACCCTGGCTGGACGTCGGACCCCACGCTGCCCTCATGGCCAGCAACGACAACGCATTCGACGCCGTCGTCACCGCACTCATCGCACGTGCGGCGAGCCTCGGCGGCACCGCACTTCCGCTCGAAGCAGACATGCCGATCGCCCACCGCGAGGGCTGGATTCACGTTCCGACGGGCAGGCTCGACGACCTGCGATGACGCGCGGGAACGTTGTCGCATCTCAGTAAGAGCCGCGGTTGCGGTTGCCCACAGGCGCGGAATCCGAGCGTCTGGGCAACCGGAACTCCAGCAACCGGAAGTTCGTGGCCGACTACTCCGTCGACCGAGCGCTCCGCCGACCTCGCCGTTCCTACACCAGCGCCGCGGTGAGGAGCACGACGATGGTCGTCAACACCGCGGCAGCCGTAGTCATGACGGCCGCCGTGTCCGAGCGGTGCAATGGGGCGGAGTTGTCGCCGAGCACTCGGCGACGCCGACGCCCAATGACCGCGACCACGACGGAGGCGACTGCCGCGACGCCACACAGCGCATAGATCAGAGGCGACGAGCTCGGTCGCAGTACCTCGCGACCGGCGACGAGAAGCCCATTGACGAGAATCGCGAATGACGTTCTGCTCCATGCGAGGTCGGTGCGCTGCGGTTGTAATCCGGCGCGCATCGCGGGGTCGGATCGATCACTCATGGCCGCGCGACGATCAACGCCGTGATGACCGCGGCCGCCGCAATCACGGTCAGAGCGACACCCAGCACCGCGATCAGTGAACTTCTCGGCAGCGGCTGTTCGCGTCGGATCGCGTCGTCGTTCTGCTTCCACCGGATCAGGCCGCCGGCGGATACGACGACGGCGAGGAGCCCGAGAGCCAGTCCGAGTCCATACCGAAACGCGGGGTGCGTCGGATCGGGCAGGAACTGCAACGCGGCGATCGCAGCGGCGAGGAGTCCGAGCGCTGTGCGCTGCCACGCGAGGAAGGTGCGCTCATTTGCGAGTGTGAAACGGTAATCGGGCTCGCGCGCCGGCGGCGAGAAGGGTGACTCGTTCGTGGCGTTCTCAGGCACCTTCCCACTGTGGCCGATCGCCGCTGCCTATGCACGCTCGACGCTCAGAAGCGCCCGGTCGACATTCTCGAGCGCCCGGTCGACATTCTCGAGCGCCCAGTCGGCATTCTCGAGCGCACAGTCGGCAGTGACCTCGCGTCGACGGGGCGTCGCCTCGCGTCGACCGGGTAGGGACGGGGTTTGGCTAGGGTGGTCGGAACCGCGGGTAGAGGCGTAGCCGGAACCGCGGAGGAAGGTGTGCATCGTGTCGAGGTTGTATATCAAGCAGAAGGTCTTCTCGGTCGGCGAGCAGTTCACCGTGTTCGGCGAGTCCGAGCAACCGCGCTACTACGTGCAGGGCAGCTTCATGCGGGTCCCCAAGCACTTCACCGTGACTGACGGATCAGGCGCTCCCATCGCGGAGATCACGAAGACCGTCTTCAGCTTTTTGCCACGGTTCACGGTCGAGATGCAGGGCGTCGAGGTCGCGACGATCCGCAAGGAGTTCAGCTTCTTCAAGCCGAAGTACTTCATCGAGGGTGCGGCGCTCGACGTCTCCGGTGACTGGTGGGACATGACATTCGACGTGTCGCGCAATGGCGAACGGGTCGCCAGTATTCGCAGGAAGCTGCTCAGCTGGGGCGACACCTACGAGGTCGACGTCTTCGACGACGCGCTCGAAGCCATGATCATCTCGCTCGTCGTCGCCATCGACCGCGTTCGAGCCGACGCTTCCAGCTCATCGTCGGCCGCAAGCTGGTCGTCGTAGCGCGCCGGCCGTGCACGCCCACCCCGTGCAGACCTACTCCAGGTACCGGCCGAGGTACCTTTCCGCCTCCCGCGGGGTCTTGGCCTGGAAGCCGTCGCCGACGGCGCGCATCTTCCAGTCCCCGCCGCTTCGCGACATCACGGCCATGAGCACACCGGTGAACGGCATGCCGCCCCGAAGCGTGAAGCGTGCCAACTCGGCGCCGGTCGTGTCGTCGACGAGACGGCAGAAGGCGTTGTCGATCGCCTCGAAGGTCTGCCCGCGGTACGACGTCACGATGAACGCGAGATTGTCGATGTGCGGTGGGACAGCCTGAAGGTTGACGCGGATCACCTCGTCGTCGCCGTCGCCCTCACCGGTCAAGTTGTCGCCGGAGTGGACGACCGAGTTGTCGCTGCTCCGAAGATGACCGAAGTAGATGGCCTCCGCGAGCGAACCGCGCGAATACATCATCACCGACGCGTCGAGGTCGATGTTCTGTGACCCGCCGCCGAAGAAGCCGCGCTTGACCGGGTCCCATCCGAGTCCCATGCGCACCAGCGTGAGCGCGACGCCGCCGTCCTTGCGCAACGTCACCTTCTGACCCTTCGCCAGGTTGACCCGCTTGTTCTAGGACAGGGGGATCGAGGTGGGCTGCGGCGGTGAGGTGGGCTGCGGCGGTGAGGTGGGCT
>NZ_DLSO01000008.1:0-18560 GCF_002500165.1 Gordonia sp. UBA7860
TCGTCATCACTAAGTCGTTGACTCGTACAGATTTCGAGCCTATCTGGCGACTGAATGCGCGCGATACGTGATCAGTTCCGTTTGTCGTAACAGCACCGTCTCTGACATCTGCTGCCCGCACAATGGCGTACCCGTCGTCCGCATGCTCTGACTTCTTGGTCCGGTACCCGTCGCCGAATTCGACCTGGCCATCTTTTCCAAGCTCGCCGAGCGGCGAATGCCGTTGAGCACCAACAATTGCACGCGAGAACACCGCGTGAGCGAGAGTCGCGGCCGCCCTTCGTGCTTTCGCGTTCGCGGCGATCTTGTCGTCAATTGCGCCCAACACATCAGCGATCGCGCGTTGTTCAGGCAGCGAGAAGTACGGGATTCTCATCCTCGCCAAAATCCCGAGGTTGATATGCGGAACACCTGTCGCGATTGCGTTATCAAGGAGGACGCGCTTAAACCTGTCCGTGCTGCATGCGTAGAATAAATACTGCCCGTCCGCAACTCGCGGATCGGGACGAAGGCGCATCTGACTCTGCGAAACAACGTACGCACGATACGGTTCCTCCGGAACAATTGATACCTGCCCCAAAGTCCCTCTCTGAGTGAATACCAAGTCACCTGGCACTGCACTGTTACGCAGCAACACTGACTCATACTTCCGGCGGGTCACATATACAAAGTCTCCACCAACATTTTTCGAGTGGACATTACCCCCTCGTATTACCGGAACTCCATCTTCGACGTAGTCACGGGAAACGAGATCCGAACCAAACGGACCCCCGACAAGCCCCTTCTCCACCGCAAGTTCGCTCAGCGAGATCTCACCCATCAACCCGCTCCAACTGCTCACGAAGAACCTTCTCCAAACGAGACGATTCATCCAGTGCCGCGAGAAGTTCGGTCTTCAAACGCGCGACCTTCTCATCAATCGGCTCGCCGTCGTCCGCCAATTCGGCAGCACCCACGTACCGGCCAGGAGTGAGCGCATAACCGGCGTCTTTGATCTCGTCGATCGTGACCGACTTGCAGAAACCCGGCACGTCGTCGTACGTGATGCCCTTCGCCCTGGCCGACGCCGATCCCCGCCACGAGTGGAAGGTATCCCCGATCTTCACGATGTCGTCGTCACTCAGCGAACGCTCGGCGCGGTCGATCATGTAGCCCATCTCGCGGGCATCGATGAACAACACCTGCCGCGAACGGTCGATACTCCCCTGCGGACCCTTCGTTTTGTCCTTGGCAAAGAACCAGAGGCACACAGGTATTCCCGTGCTCCTGAACAACTGAGTAGGCAGCGCGATCATGCACGAGACCAGATCGGCCTCCACGATCTCCGCGCGGATCTCGCCCTCTCCGTTGGAGTTCGAGCTCATCGAACCGTTGGCCAGCACTACGCCGGCCTTGCCGCCCGGTGCCAGCTTGTACAGGATGTGTTGCAGCCACGCATAGTTCGCGTTGCGGGCCGGTGGCACACCGTACTTCCACCGCGGATCTTCTTCGTTACGCGACCAGTCTTTGATGTTGAACGGCGGGTTGGCCATTACATAGTCCATCTGGACATCCGGATGCTGATCTCGTGCGAAGGTGTCACCCCAGCGCGCACCCAGGCCGTTGTTGTCGATCCCATGGATGGCGAGGTTCATCTTGGCCAGCCGCCACGTCTCTTCGATGGCTTCCTGACCGTAGACGGATATCTCCTTGGGATCGCCGTCGTGTTCGTAGATGAACTGCTCGGTCTGCACAAACATGCCGCCCGAGCCGCAGCACGGGTCGTACACGCGACCCTTCGTCGGCTCCAGCACTTCGACAATCGTGCGCACCACACTGCGTGGCGTGAAGAACTCGCCGCCCCGTTTGCCTTCCGCGCGCGCGAAATTGCCCAGGAAGTACTCGTATACCTCACCCATGAGGTCACGGGCCTTGTGCTCGCCCTGCCGGGAGAACCGCGCACTGTTGAAGAGGTCGATCAACTCACCGAGTCGTCGTTGATCGATGTTGTCTCGGTTGTAGATTCGCGGCAGAGTGCCCTGCAACGACTTGTTCGCGTTCATCACCGCGGCCATCGCCTCGTCGATGAGCTGGCCGATGGTCTTGGCCGGCTCACCGTTGTGGGCGGGCTTGCCCTTGGCGTTCTCCGCGAGGAAACCCCAACGCGCGATGGGCGGCACCACAAAGACGCCGTAGCCCTGGTACTCCTCGGGATCGTCGATGAGGTCGTCGATCTGCGACTCGTCGAGTCCGTCGGCGATCAACTCACCCCGGATCACCTCGCGCCGTTCGTCATACGCGTCCGAGACGTACTTGAGGAACACCAGTCCCAGGATCACGTCCTTGTATTGATTCGCCGAGAGCGAGCCACGCAACTTGTCTGCGGCCTTCCACAGCGTGTCCTTCAATTCCTTCATCGTCGACGGTGCCTGCGGCTCCGCCTTTCGCCTTGCGGCCATGAATCGGTTGCCCTTCTCTTCTAAAGGTTGCTCGATGTGAGAGTTCGGTAGCGTTCCAGCCGTTTGGCTGCGGCACGTCGCAATGGGGTCCATTCCGCTCGCCCCTCGGCCGATGACCGGTACTGAGCCGCCGCCATACTCAACCGACACTCGATCTCAACAGCCAGAATGTTGTGCCCATCCGCGTAGGCACCGGCCGCGATCTGTGCATGATCACGAAGCGCCCGTGCGACGGCAAACCCGCTGGGAGTCAAAGGCTCCGGCGCTGCGTCGCGCCCCTGGAGCAGCGCAAACATCTGCGAATCGAGCACCATGAGCTCGGTCTGCGCCTTGGCGAAGTTCACCAGTGCGACGTCGGTGAGATAATCCGGTGCAGATCCGGTGACCGACGCATACGCGCGGCAGAGTTCGGTCCGCGACGGCGTCCTCCGCCGGATCATGTTCTCGATGCGCGTCGTCTCCGCCGCCAGGAGCCGACGGTCCTGCTCGGACTCGAGACCTTCACTGCCCAACTCGCCCCACACCACCCCGATGAACGGAGCAACCCGGTACCCGGGGTCGTATCCAAACATGCTCATGTCCACTCCTCCACATTTAGCGAGATCGCGCCGTCGGCGATCCCGTCGGTCAAAGCGACTGTGAGATCGGCTGCGGCACTGCGCCTCCGATCGAGCTCACGTTCATAACCGACGACCCGTGCCAGCGCAGCATCGAGCTTGGCGGCATCCTCGGGCGGCAGCACCGGCACGTTCCACATGCGCCACTCACGAGAGTCGGCGGCATACCGATTGATGGTTGCGGCAATCAGATACGGCCCCGCGTACGGCTCGTTCAGCGCACGTTCCTCGGTCTCGGGCACGACGCGACGCAGGATGTAAGCGGGGTGGGCCACCAGAGCGCCGCCCTGCTCGTCCACCCACGCACGGGGGCTGGGGTGTTCGACGAAGACGACGTCTCCCGACTGCGTGCGTCGGGCGGTGGGATAGTGCCGTTGTGCATCCAGCGGGTCCAGCCGGAATGCCTCGTCAGGCATGACGCGTACCGTTCCGTCCGGTGAGGCGTGCGCGGCCGAGATCCGGCTCCGTCGCAGGACCTGAATCTTCTTCTGTGCTGCGAGTTCTCCCAGCGATCGCCGTGGAACCTGCAGTCCATCAGACGATTCCGTCACCAGCACGTCGAGCGTGGCGACAGGCCGGATGGTTTCCAGCGACGCCACATGCACGCGTCCGAGGTAGTCACGCACCTCTGCGTGCCGCACGCGCACCGGTGCTACCCCTCGAGGCACCACCGCACCATCGCCACGCACATGGCTGGCCGCCAGAGGCTGTAGGAATCGGTACGCGCGATGCCCCGATCCCGCCAGCGCACCGGCAATGTCGGCACCGAGATCCTGCAGATCCGTCTCGGTCACCCGCTCCAGATCTCCCAGCGCGACGCGCTCGCGTCGGAGATGACCTCGACACACCCACACACCGAGACTCTGGCGATGCGCCTGCCGCCACAGACCCCGGGGAAGCCGTAGTGCTGCAACGATATTCCCCACGCGCAGGGTTTCCGTGCGCTTCTCCCGCAGTGTCGCGTCGCTGAGACGATCCACCAGCAGGCCGGAACGGCCGACGATGATCGCCACATCGTCGGGGGCGAGGTCTATGGTGACCACGTCGATCAGATCCAGGGCAGCATCGTCGTCCATGCCGATCACCGACGTCACGATGACCTCGGGGCGTGCGGAGTCGTCGGCGAGGTCGATCCCACGAATCCTGGCGCGCCGGAACGCGGCACGATCAGCATCGGACTCACCCACCGCGAGACAACCCACACGTTGGGAGAGCACGAGAGCGGGTGTCGGATCTCCTCGGCCGCAGATCACCACGTCGTCGGTGCCGAGATAGGTGACCGCCGCACTGACGATGGACCCGAGGATCTCGAAGGCCGCACCGGTGAGGTCACGTGTTCCACGGCCACGGTGCAGGCGTCCGCGCTCAAGGCGGTCGAGCGCATCAGCAAATCCGTAGGATGCGTCCACCAGTGCGTCGATGTAGGCCAGCGCGGCGGGCGACGGCCGCAGCGCCTTCACTTCTCGCAGCAGGTACGAGTCGTGGGGGTCGCAGCGGCGCGCGAGCGACGTGCGCTCATGCGCGGTGGTTCCGTCGAGGGGCAGTGAGGTACTCACATGCCAGCACAGCAGCGTCACCGCGTCCTCAAGCGTCAGTCCGTCGGGCACTGCGAGCGCCGGCGCGTCCAGAGCCGCGTCGGTCGACGGCGTGTTGCCGCGACCTGTCTTCTCCAGCCAGTCGACGATGTCGGCTGAGTCGAAGCGTTCGACACCGTCCACCACTGTCTGCGGCGCCGGGAACGGCATCGACACGCCACGGACCGTCGGGCGCTTGCGCCACATACTGACGGCCTGCCGCGATACGCTCGCGAGGTCCGCGACGTCCTGCATCGTCATGGTGCTCATCAGCGGATTCCTCCGTTCGCTCGCTGGGCTGATTCGGACTCTTTTGACAGTAGGCGACAAGTCCGACACGGAGAAGCGTCATGACTGATAAGCCCCCTTAACAGCTAGCACCGTGGACGAGGCGATTGCTGTGGCGCATCGTCGAATCGTCGCCAACCGTGGCGACGCATCCCGACAAGGAGCACGACATGACACCCAGCAACCCGCCCGCCGACAGCCGCGGAGCGCACTTCGACACTGACCACCAGGCCGTGGTGATCACCGACATCACCCTCCGCGACAAGGACGTCACCCGCGAAGCCTTCCGCTGGACAACCGGTGAGCGCGGACCCGTCGTCGACGATCCCGCCACCCTCGACGACGCCAACCTCGACGCCTTCGTCGAGAAGGCCATCACGATTGGGGCGCACGCACTGTCGGCGACAGGTCAGGCCGCAGAGGCCCAGGCGATCGAGCGAATGATCACCGATCTGGGGCAGAAGGCGACACAGTCGACGACCGCCGCAGCGGAGGTCACCAGCAAGGCCGTCACCACCGCCACCGACGCGGTCACCAAGGCTGCCGGGGACGCCCAGAAGGCATTCCGTGAGGCCGAGGCCGCGTCACGAAAGTCGTTGAACGAGTCGGTGACCGCTGCGCGAGCCAGCATGGAAGCTGAGATGAAGCGCCTCTTCGGGGGCACGAACCCAGAGGTGGTAGATCGCTTCGCTCCGCTGATGGCGAAGTTCGCGGCCGACCTCGAGAAGCAGGCGTCGTCGTCGACGACCGAATTGCTCACCAAGGCGGCCAAGCAGTTCGACCCCAGCGATCCGTCGTCGCCGATGGCCAAGCTCGCCGCAGAACTGACCACTCGGCAGGAGAAGCTGACCGAGCGAATCGACAAGCAGCACAACGAGTTGTCGGAGAAGATCGATGCTCTCTCGACTGCGATCAAGGTGGAGACCGCGAAGACCGAACTCGCCAAAGTCACCCCCATCAAGGGTGAGTCCTACGCTGCCGGCATCCACGAGGTGCTCACCTCTATCGCAACCGCTCTCGGTGCCGAGTACACCGACACCGGCGCAATCGTCGGCGCGGTGCCGCGTTCCAAGAAGGGCGACGGCGTACTCACCATCGATGACGGCGTTGCGCGCGTGGTGATCGAGATGACCGACTCCAAGCGCAACGGCTGGAGCGACTACCTCGACGAGGCCGAACGCAACCGTCAGGCCGGCGCGTCCCTCGGGCTGGTTCGGACGGCGGAGCAGAACTGCGGTGAGACGGTCCGCGTGCTGGGCAAGCGGCGCATCGTGATGGCCTTCGATCCCACGACCGACGATGCGGAGCTGCTCCGCACTGTGATGCTGTTGCTCAAGGCGTCGGCCTCAAGCGTGGCAAGCCGTGCCGGCGCACTGCAGATCGCGACAGCCGAGGAGAAGATCGAGGCCGCGCTGCAGCAGCTCGGCAAGATCGAGGAGATCAAGAAGACAGCCGGAACGATCCAGAAGAGCGCGCTGAAGATCGAGACCTCCTGCACTGGCGTGGCCACCGAGATCGAACGGCTCCTGGGCGATGCGCTCGCGGCACTCGCCACGGTGGACGACGGCGTCACCGAGTCCAACGGTACGCGCGGCGCGGCATGACCAAGCCAACAATACCCACGCAAACACCGACGACCCCGCCTCCCAAACGGGAGACGGGGTCGCGGTTTCGACAAGCTCAACCAGCGGCCGCAGCGCGCGCCGCCCGTCGAGCTAAGTCAGCGGAGCTGGGTCACCAGCTCGACTTCTGCACGCCCGGGAGCTCGCCGGCGTGTGCCATCTCGCGCAGGCACACACGGCACAGGCCGAACTTGCGGAACACCGAGTGCGGACGACCGCAGCGGTTGCACCGGGTGTAGGCCCGCACGGCGAACTTGGGCTTCTTGTTGGCCTTGTTGACCAGAGCCTTCTTTGCCATCAGTTGTCCTTCACGGAGTTGTCTTTGAACGGGAAGCCCAGCTGGCGCAGCAGCGCGCGGCCTTCCTCGTCGGTGGTGGCCGAGGTGACGACGGTGATGTCCATACCGCGTGGCCGGTCGATGTTGTCGATGTTGATCTCGTGGAACATCGACTGCTCGTTCAGACCGAAGGTGTAGTTGCCGTTGCCGTCGAACTGGCGGTCCGAGAGTCCGCGGAAGTCGCGGATACGGGGAAGCGCGATGGACACGAGGCGGTCCAGGAACTCCCACATACGGTCGCCACGAAGCGTGACGCGTGCGCCGATCGGCATGCCCTCGCGCAGCTTGAACTGTGCGATCGACTTGCGTGCGCGACGGATTTCCGGCTTCTGGCCGGTGATCAGTGCGAGGTCGGTGACCGCGCCGTTGATCAGCTTCGAGTCGCGAGCGGCGTCGCCGACGCCCATGTTCACGACGACCTTGACGACGCCCGGGATCTGCATCACATTGGCGTAGTCGAACTCGGTGTTCAGCGCATCCTTGATCTCGGCACGGTAGCGCTGCTTGAGACGCGGCTGGGTCTTTTCGGTGGTGGTCATATCAGATGTCCTTCCCGGTCTTGCGGGAAATCCGGACCTTCTTGCCGGTCTCCTCGTCGACGCGGTAGCCGACGCGGGTGGGATTGCCCTCGGAATCGACGACCATCACGTTCGACACGTGGATCTTCGCTTCCTGGGTCACGATGCCGCCCGACGCCGCGCCACGCTCGTTGGCCGACGCAGCGGTGTGCTTCTT
The DNA here is from genome assembly GCF_002500165.1 of Gordonia sp. UBA7860. NCBI lineage: Bacteria > Bacillati > Actinomycetota > Actinomycetes > Mycobacteriales > Gordoniaceae > Gordonia > Gordonia sp. UBA7860. The sequence goes on from NZ_DLSO01000008.1 coordinate 7,612, forward strand.
GATGCGATTGACGCCCTCGACCAGAACACGCTCTTCCTTCGGGAAGGCCTGAATGACCTTGCCCTTGGCGCCCTTGTCCTTGCCCGAGACGACGATGACGGTGTCACCCTTGTGAACCTTCATGTCAGATCACCTCCGGTGCCAGCGACACGATCTTCATGAACTTCTTCTCACGCAGCTCGCGGCCGACCGGGCCGAAGATGCGGGTACCGCGGGGGTCGCTCTCACCCTTGAGGATGACGGCGGCGTTCTCGTCGAAACGGATGTAGCTTCCGTCCTGACGACGGCGCTCCTTGGTGGTGCGCACGATGACAGCCTTGACGACCTCTCCCCGCTTGACGTTGCCGCCGGGGATGGCGTCCTTGACAGTGGCGACGATGACGTCACCAATGCCTGCGTAGCGCCGAGACGAGCCGCCCAGCACGCGGATGCACAAGATTTCCTTGGCTCCGGTGTTGTCGGCGACCCGCAGGCGAGATTCCTGCTGAATCACTCGTTAGTCTCCTTGACCTGGATGTCGTCGACACGGTGGATCCACCGGGGTGGGCCACCGCATCTGTACGCCGGATTTCCGACCCGACGCACACGGTCTGTTACCACCGGACACACGCCTGCCTGGGGTTTTGTTCCGATCTTGCGATCGCAACGCACCACCGGGTGGGTTCGCGAGCCGATTCGCGACGCTCAACGCGCCGCAGGCAACCCCACAAGTGTAGGCGAACGCGCAGGTCCGGGCCAAATCGCTGCCGAGAGGCATGACCACGACGACCCCTGAGCCATTCTCCACGACCGTCCGCGCTTTCGATTTTTCTTCAATCCGCACCCATCTGCGGCGCTTAGTCACGCGAAGCACGGTCAGATCCACCGGGCACAGGGCCACCACCACCGACCGATCGCCGCGCTCGACCGCGACGGTCACCTCATGAGGAGGCACAGTGAGCACCGAGGTGAGCACGACTCATTTCACAAGCGGACATGTCACAGGCGGGCAGCCCATGTCTGCCGACGCGCAGAGCCGACCGCTCCCTCTGACCGCGGCGCAGCGCGGCATCTTCTTCGCGCAGCAACTCGACCCCGACATCCCGATGTCGGTCGCGGCCTTCGCCGAGTTCTTCGCCGACGTCGACGCCGAGGTGATGGACCGGGCGGTGCAACTGACCGCGAACGAAACCGAATCGGGGCTGCTGCGCGTCGTCGACGACGAGGACGGCGAACCACGCATCGTCGTCGATCGTGACAGGGACATCAGGCTCGGGCTCGTCGACTTCTCCGACGACGATGACCCGCGTGCGCGGGCTCTCGAATGGATCGACGATCACCGGTCGCGCAACGTCGATGTCTACACCGATCCGCTCCTCGAGACGTACCTGCTGCGGATGGGTCCGACACACGCGCTCTGGTACTGCTGGGGCCACCACATCGCGTTCGACGGGTATGCCGCGATGTTCATGATGGTCCGGGTCGCCGCCCACTACACCGCGATCACCGAGGGTCACGCCGCGCCCGCGTCGACCAGCGCGACGATGGCGCAGATCGCCGAGATCGACCGCGCGTACCACTCTTCTGACGCATACGCCCGCGCACACGACCATTGGCAGCAGCGCCTGCGCCCCGATGGAGCCGACGCTCCCGAGCCGACCTCCCTGTCGCCGGCGAGCGCACCGGCTGCGCCGGTTGCCGTCGTCAAGAGCACCGAACTCGACGCCGACCTCGTCGCACGCATCCGTTCACGCGCTGCCGATCACGGGGTGCGGGCCGCGTCGGTGATCACCGCGGCGGTCGCCCTCTGCCTGGCACGCCTCAACGATCGCGACGACGCCCTGCTGAGCCTCCCGGTGGCGTGCCGCGACACCGACCTGCTGCGCACCTCTGCCGGCCTCACGTCGAACGTCCTACCCGTCGGCATCGAATTCGACGCCGCGACGACCATCGCCGACGCGCTGCGAAGCATGAACTCCGACATCAAAACAGCTGTGCGACATCAGCGTTTCCGCCACGAAGAGATCACCTCCGACATCCTCGACGACTCCGACGGTAGGCGCGGATTCTTCGGCCCGATGGTCAACGTCATGCTGTTCTTCGAGCACATCGACTTCGGGTCGCTGCGCGCCGAACTCAACGTGTTGTCCACCGGCCCGGTCGAGGACGCGTCGATCAACGTCTACGACGGCTTCACCGGCCGCATGCGACTCGACCTCGAGGCGAACCCGAACGTCTACACCGCAGACGACGTCTCGCTGCACCACAACCGGATCGTCGACTTCCTGCGACGATTCGTCGACGCCCCCACCGATACGCCCGTCGTCGACATCTCTGCCGCAACGGCGTCGGAGTTGTCGGCCATCGACGACGTGACGCACGGTCGCAGCGTGGCGACAACAGACGCGACGCTCATCTCGCTGCTCGACGCCGCGCTCGAGCAGAGCACCGCCACGCACACCGCGCTGATCGAACCCGGCGTCGAAACACTGGACACCGCGACCTTCACCGCACGCGCACGCAGCGCGGCGGCCGGACTTACCGCGCGTGGGATCGGCCCCGAATCGGTTGTCGGCGTTGCTCTCCCGCGAAGTGCCGACCAGGTGGTCGCACTGCACGCCGTCATCCGTGCGGGCGCGGCGTTCCTGCCCATCGATCCCGCGGAACCCGCGCAGCGCCTCGCGCACATCCTCGACACCGCCAAGCCCGCGGTGATCATCGCAGCACCCGGCTGGGTCGGCGCCGACATCCCGGTGGTCACCGTCGATGAGCTGATCGAGCCATCACCGTCGACAGTGCAGTTCCGCGCCCCCCGCCCCGACAATCCGGCCTACGTGCTGTTCACCTCCGGCTCGACGGGCAGGCCCAAGGGCGTCGTGATCGACCACCGCGCCATCGTGAACCGTCTGCGATGGATGCAGGATCGCTACCAACTCACTTCCGACGACCGGGTGCTGCAGAAGACACCGGCGACCTTCGACGTCTCGGTGTGGGAGTTCTTTTGGCCGTTCGTCGCGGGCGCCACACTCGTCGTTGCGCGACCCGACGGCCACCGCGATCCGTGGTATCTGCGCGACGTGATCGCCGAAGAGTCCATCACGACACTGCATTTCGTGCCGTCGATGCTGTCGGCATTCGCCGACGCGCTCGCCCTCGACGAGTCGTCGAACCCGGATGCACTGACGTCGCTGCGACGCATCTTCACCAGCGGCGAGGCACTCACACCCGCGACGGTTGGTGCGATCGACGAGCTCACCACCGCGCCGGTGCACAATCTCTACGGGCCGACAGAGGCCGCCGTCGACGTGACCTATCACGACGAATGCCGCAGCGACGCAGGCGATATCCCAATCGGCCGACCCGTCGACAACACGTCGACCCACGTGCTCGACCATCACCTCATGCCGCAAGCCATCGGCGCGATCGGTGAGCTCTACCTCGGCGGCATTCAACTCGCCCGCGGTTACGCGAGCCGTCCCGACCTGACAGCAGCACGGTTTGTGTCCGATCCGCGTCAGCCCGGCGCGCGCCTGTATCGCACCGGTGACCTCGTACGCCGACGCGCCGACGGCGAGATCGAATACCTCGGTCGCGCCGACTCACAGATCAAGATTCGCGGCCAGCGCGTCGAGTTGGGAGAGATCGAGTCGGCACTGGCGGCGTTGTCCGGCGTCCGTAGCGCGGCCGTCATCACGTTCGACGACGCGGCCACCGGCAGTACCGAACTGGCTGGCTACGTCGCGGGCACAGATGACCTGGACTCCCGCGACCTCCGCGCCGAGCTCACCGATCAGCTTCCCCCCCATATGATCCCGTCGACGATCACGGTGCTCGCGGATCTTCCGACGACAAGCAACGGCAAGCTCGATCGCTCCGCACTCCCGGCACCCACGCGCACGTCGTCGCAGAGCGAACGCGTCGAGCCGGTGACAGCACTCGAGGTCGCCGTCGTCGAGACGGTCACCGCGGTACTAGGCCTGCCGACTCGGGTGTCGTTGTCCGACAATCTCTTCGATCTGGGTGGCAACTCGCTCTCGGCCACCCGGGTGAGCGCACGCCTCGCGCGCCGAACCGGACACCGACTACCGCTACGCACCGTGTTCGACGCACCCGACCTGGCCGCGCTCAGTGCCGCACTGCGCGCAGCAGGAGTCGACGACGAGCTCACAGCCACCCAGCCCGTCGATGAAATCCCAGCGTCGACCGACGGACAGGTCGCACTGTCGCCCGCGCAGCAGCGGCTCTGGTTGACTGCCCGCCTCGACCCGGATTCTGCTGTCGCCTACCACATTCCGTTCAGCGTCCATCTTGTCGGAACTCTCGACGTCGACGCTCTGCGTGCCGCGGTGAACGACGTCGTCGCGCGGCACGAGCCGCTGCGCAGCACGGTGTCGGAGCACGACGGACAGGCATTCCTCGACATCCACGCCCCCGACGACGCCGCGATAGACATGCCTCACGACGAGGTCGCCGAGGTCAGCGAGATGCAGCAACGCGCCACCGACCTCGCCTCACAGCCGTTCGACCTCACACGCGACTTCCCCATCCGCACACGGCTCCTGCGCACGTCGTCCGGCGATCACACGCTGGTCGTCGTCATTCACCATCTCGCAGCGGACGGGTGGTCGCTGGCGCCCTTCGCCGCCGACCTCGCCACCGCCTACCGCGCACGCGTCGACGCGCATACACCCGAGTGGGCGCCACTACCCGTCGAGTACTCGACGGTTGCCGCAGCCCACCGCGCCGCGTTGACCACCACCGACGGCACAGAACTCGACTTCTGGCGCAGTCGTCTCGCCGATGCTCCCGCCGAAACCGAACTGCCACTTGATCGTCCGCGCTCCGACCGCCCAGGTGTTGCCGGCGGCGTCGTGACGATTACCGTGCCCCGCGAGCGTCACCGGGCATTGACGACGCTGGCCGCCGACAACGACGCGACCCTCTTCATGGTGGTCCACGCCGCGGTCGCCACGCTGCTACGCGGCTTCGCTCGCGCCGACGAGATCGTCGTCGGCACACCGGTATCCGGACGGGGCGACGCCGACCTCGACGCGCTGGTCGGAATGTTCGTCAATACCCTCGCACTGCCGACGCGCGTCGACAAGAACTCGTCGTTCCTCGCTGTGCTCGACAAGATCCGCGACGCCGACCTCGACGCCTTCGACCACGCAGACATACCCTTCGATCACCTTGTGACCGAACTGAATCCGCAGCGGTCAGCCCAGGTGCATCCGTTCTTCCAGGTCTCGCTCGCGGTGGACAACCGCGACGACATCACCATCGACCTACCCGGCGTGACAGCAACGGCCTCGCCGATCGACATCGCGTCAACCAAGTTCGACCTCTCGTTCACCTTCGTCGAACACACCGACGAGCACGGGCAACCGTCCGGCATCGACATCGAGATCGGCTACACCACCGACCTCTTTGACGCCGCCACCGTGAGCGGTATCGGTTCACGACTGAGCAGGATCATCACCACGGTGACCGACGACCCGACACTGGCGGTCGGCGACATCGCCGTCCTCGACCCGAGCGAGCGACTCGGACTGGTGCCGGCCGTCGGCGTGGGAACCCGTCCCGTCGAACACTTCTCGTCGATCCTCGCGGCTGCGGTTCGCTCGGAGCCCGACCGGATCGCCGTGACGGACGGCGACACCTCACTCACCTACCGCGAACTCGACTCCGCCGCCGAGACTCTCGCGCAGTGCCTGCGCGACAACGGAGTCGGGCCAGAGGACTTCGTCGCAATTGCGCTACCCAGGAGCGCGCAGTGGGTGCGCGCGGTCTGGGCGGTCACCCGATGCGGAGCCGCATGGGTACCGATCGATCCCGCCTATCCGCATGCACGTATCGAGTTCATGCTGACCGATTCCCGTGCGCGCCTGCTGCTGACCGACGTCGACTCTCACCCGAAACTCGGCACCGCGGCCGACGGCATCACGACCATCACGCTCGACGAGATCCACCGTTCGGGCGGCGACGCCCCAGCGCCACAACGCGACAACGCACCCGACCTCTCCGTCGACCAACCCGCGTACATGATCTACACCTCGGGTACCACCGGCACACCCAAGGGCGTCGTCGTCAGCCATCGCGGCCTAGCCGACTTTGCCGCACAACAGGTGTCGCAGTTCGGCCTCACCGCCGACAGCCGCACGATGCACATGGCGTCGCCCAGCTTCGACGCCTCGGTCCTCGAACTCCTCATGGCGTTCTCCGGCGCATCGACGATGCGCATCGTCGGACCTGATCCCGTCGCCGGTCGCGAACTGACCGATCTGATGCGGTCCGCAGGCATCACCCACGCATTCCTCACGCCCTCGCTGCTGACCACCATGAATCCCGACGCCGTGCCGGATCTCGAGGTGCTGGTGATCGGCGGCGAGCATCCGAATGCCGAAGCCGTCCGTCGGTGGGCGCAGACCACGACGATCTTCAACGCCTACGGGCCGACGGAGACGACGGTCGTGGCGACGGTCTCGGATCCGATCGTCGAACACCCGACGACGTCGTACTCGCCGCGCGTCACGATCGGCAGACCCATCCGCGGCGTCTCGACCGTCGTCCTCGACGAGCGGCTCCTCCCCGTCGCACCCGGGACCACCGGCGAACTCTACGTCGCAGGCACACACCTGGCACGCGGCTACCACGGAGTGCACGGACTGACGTCGAAACGCTTCGTCGCCAATCCCTTTGGCGATCCCGGCGAGCGGATGTACCGTACCGGCGACCTGGTGCGCTGGACCGCCGATCATCGCCTCGAGTTCCGCGGCCGCGCCGACGACCAGGCCAAGGTACGTGGCCACCGCATCGAACTCGGCGAAGTCGACGCTGCGCTCACCGCACTCGACGACGTACAGGCCTCGGTGAGCATCGTCGACGGCGACGGCGCGACGGCGCGCTTGATCTCGTTCGTCGCGTTCGACGGGGTCGATGCCGACCACCACGCGCGTTCGGCGCTGCTCACCAAGCTGCGAGAACGTCTGCCGCGGCACATGATTCCCTCGGCCATCATCACAGTTCCCGAGATCCCGAGGACCCCCGCGGGCAAGATCGACCTGCGCGCGCTACCCGCCCCCGGCGACGCCGACACCGCACGCGAGTCCGTGCCCGTGGCACCGCGTTCCGACGCCGAGCGGATGATCTGCTCCGTCATCGCCGGGGTACTCGACCGACCAATCACCGACGTCGGCGTCGACGACGACTTCTTCGACCTCGGCGGCAACTCACTTCTGGCGACACAGCTGGTGGATGCACTCGCGCAGCACACCGGCTCACGCCTGGCCGTGCGCGACGTCTTCGATCATCCGACCGCTGCGGAGCTCGCGCCCCTGTGCGCAGAGGCGACACCTGCGCAACACGCTCTCCTGCACCATGATCCGACCACCGAGCTGGTCTGCGGACCTGCTCAGCGGCAGCTCTGGTTCCTCAACACGCTCGGCGCCGACGACGACGCACCCGATGCGTCGTACTCGATCGCCTTCGCACTCGACATGCGCGGCGCACTCGACGTCGACGCGCTCGCGGGTGCGCTCCGGTGGGTGATCGACCGCCACGAGCCACTGCACACCGTCTATCCCGAGCAAGACGGACTGCCGACCATGGTGGCGGCCACGAGCAGCGATCTCACGCTCGACGTGCAGGATATCTCGGCGTCGGACTGGCGTGTGACCGCAGAATCGTTGGCGCAGCGTCCGTTCGACCTCACCCGCGATCTGCCCATCCGCGTTGCGCTGCACCAGCTCAACGACGCCGCGGACCACCACAAGCTGACCGTCGTCGTGCACCACATCGCCGCCGACGGCGCGTCGATGGCGCCACTCGCGCGTGACCTCGCGGGCGCCTACGCGGATCTGTCCGACGGTCGATCACCGTCGGCAGATCCGCTCCCCCTCGACTATCGCGACTACCTGCGGTGGCAGCGTGACACGCTAGATGCCCGCCTACCGGAGCTGACCGCGTGGTGGCACGCAGAACTCGACGGTCTCGATTCCGCCCCGGTTCTGCTACCCGATGTCGCCGCGAAAGATGGAGCGGCACAACGCGGCGCCGATGTCGTCGAGGTGACCCTCGACAGCGCCGTCCGTGCGCGCCTCACCGAACTCGGTAGCTCGACGACCACCGAGTTCATGGCAATGCACGCGGTGCTCGCCGCTCTACTGCGCCACCACAGCGCCGACCAGGACGTGCACACCCGCGGCTCCGACGCCGACATCGTCATCGGAACTCCCGTCGCGGGCCGCGCCGATCCCCGTCTCGCGCAACTTGTCGGAATGTTCGTCAACTCTGTCGCACTCCGCACCCGCGTCGACGGGGCGTGGTCGGCGACCGAACTCGTCGACGAGGTGCGCCGAACTGACCTCGACGCCCTCTCGCACGCGGACATGCCGTTCGACGCCGTCGTGGCAGATCTACGTCCGTCACGGACGGGTCGTCACCCCATCTTCACCATCTCGCTGACCGTCGACGATGATCCGCTCGCCACAACGGATTCCGCGTTGCGCGGAGTGCGCACCGAGATCGAAGAAGTCGACACCGGCGCAGCACGTTTCGATCTGGAGGTGCAGTCGCGCGGCGACACGCTTCGTCTGACGTATGCGACCGACCTGTTCAGCCGTGCCCGAATCGAAGCGCTGGCAGACGATTTCGTCGAACTCGCCCACGCACTGATCGCGCACCCCGACCGCAGCGTCGACGAGCATCTCGTCGCAACCCATCAACTCGCACCACAGGCTGAGCCTGCCATCACGTCACCCGACCCGGTTCATCTCGGCGACCTACTCGAGCTCACGGCCACCCGTCACCGTGATCTCATCGCCGTTGAGGACGGCGACGTCGCGCTGACGTACGCGCGCCTCGACGAGATCTCGGCACGCTGGGCGAACGCTCTCCGGGCCGAGGGTGTCGGTCCGGAAGACGTTGTCGCCGTGGCACTCCCCCGGTCGTGGCGGTTCGTCGCCGCGCTCTGGGCAGTGCTGCGCTCGGGCGGCGTGGTGCTCCCCATCGATCCGCGATACCCCCTCGAACGCATCGAGCACATGCTCCGCGACTCCGACGTGGCAGTCGGAATCACCGACACCGACGGGGTAATCGGAAGCGCTCAGCTCGACGCGTCGTCCGACCTGCACTGGTTCGACACCGGAGCACTCGATCGCGGCAGCGCGGCACCGCCGGCCCCCGCGCCGCGTCGACCCGACGCCGCGGCCTACGTGATCTACACCTCCGGCTCGACCGGCGTGCCCAAGGGCGTCACGGTGACTCACCGGGGCATCGGCGCGTTCAGCCAGAGCCAGCGGGACCGCTACGACGTTCAGTCTGGCGATCGCACACTGCATTTCGCGTCACCCGGCTTCGACGCGACGTTCCTCGAGTTCCTCCTCGCCTTCGATGCGGGTGCGACGATGGTCATCGCGCCGCCGACCATCTTCGGCGGAGACGAACTCGTCGAGTTCCTCGACGAGCACGCCGTGTCGCACGCATTCATCACACCGGCCGCGCTCATGGCCGCGGCACCCAGCCCCCTGCCACTGCTCCGGACCCTCGGCGTCGGCGGTGAGGCGTCGCCCGCGGAACTCGTCGCCGCCTGGGCACCCGGGAGGCGTTACGTCAACTGCTACGGACCCACCGAGACCACAATCGTGGCGACGATGTCGCAGCCATTGAGTCCCGGTGAGGCGATCACAATCGGCGAGCCGGTGATCGGTTGCACTGCACAGATTCTCGACCATCGTCTCAATCCCGTGCGCGACAACGTACCGGGCGAGCTGTACCTCGCGGGGCCGGGAGTCGCGCGCGGCTACCTCGGCCGCCCGGACCTGACCGCCGCACGATTCGTCGCCGATCCACGAGCGCGTGGCGCGATCATGTATCGCACCGGCGACGTGGTGCACCGCACCACAGCTGGGTCGTTGGTGTTCGACGGACGCAGCGACAACCAGGTCAAGGTGCGCGGCTTCCGCATCGAACCGGACGAGGTGAGCAACGCCCTCACGTCACATCCTGACGTCGACGCCGCGCTGACACTCGTGCGCGGCGAAGGCGCGGACGCACGCCTGGTCGCCTACGTCACCTCGACCCCGCCCGACTCACTGTCCGACCGCGAACTCATCGCACATGTTGCTGCGAGCCTCCCGCGACAGATGGTCCCGTCGAGCGTCGTCGTTCTCGATCGATTCCCGTTGACGCCCAACGGAAAGATCGATCGTCGGGCGCTACCTGCGCCGACCGCACCGGCGACGACCGTTGCGCGAGAAGTCGGTTCGACAGCCGAGCAGCGGGTCGCCGACGCGATGGCCGACGTCCTCGGCATCGGTCGCGACAGCGTCGGCGCAGACACCGACTTCTTCGCGGCAGGCGGAACCTCGTTGCAGGCCACCGCTCTCGCGGCGAAACTGCGGACCGACGACCGAACCAGGCTTCGTGTGCGGGAAATCTTCGATCACCCGACTGTCGCCGCGCTGGCAGCACTCGTCAGCCAGGACGAGCACACAAGTGACACAAACGATTCCACCCACCATCCGCTGATTCCACAGCGCGGCAGCGTCGTTCCGGTCGCGCCGATGCAGCGTCGACTACTCTCACTTGCCCGAACGCATCCGGCGTCGACCGACTACCTGATGCCCTTCACACTGCATCTGACGGGAACCCTTGACCGTCAGATGCTCCGCGACGCACTGGTCGATCTCGTGTCGCGGCACGCCGGCCTGCGTACCGTCTACCCCTCCGAAACAGGCGGTACGCAGGTCGGAGGTGTGCTGATCGGAGCAGACCGCGCGATCGGACATATGCAACCGCTCGGCTACAGCGACAACGACGACGCGTCGGCGTTGATCGAGCACCTGTGCACCACCCCGATCGACATCTCGGCGCAGCCGGGGATACGCGCACACCTCCTGACGCGGATCTCGCAGGGCACCACGGGTGAGCACATCCTCGTCCTCCTCATCCACCATGCCGCGGCCGACGGG